>NZ_JBCGFC010000007.1:0-258648 GCF_038739615.1 Aeromonas sp. SER
CAGTAGCTTCTTGAGCAAAGCGGCCTTCCGTTCACTTGAATAACGAGCCATTCGACACTCTTTATCCTCCCCCGGTCTTCACTTGTAGATAGATCAGATCAGGCGACAACTATCCTGACACCGGGGGTATGCTTGCTCCTGATTCATTGACTCCGGTCTCCCCCGTATAGTAATACGGGGGGAATTCTTCTTCTATAACCAATTTGTACTCTTGGTCTACACTCTCTTCCTTGTTGTTCAACAGGCTTGATTTTCTCATTTGAAGCCCCATCTGGTTTAATGGGCATGTGCTCAATGCAACTCTTCAGTAGGTTTTTATGATTCAGCAGATTATGCCAGCAGATGGGTGGTTCTTTCGTCACCCACTCGTTGATGGTGATTATGCCCTCTACCCGCTTGCAGCTTGGGGGTTGTCATCAGAAGGAAAGGTTGTGGGCTTGGTAGCTGAGGCCACTGCGGCTCACGGCCCAACTCTAAAAGATGTATCAAAGATCAAAGGCAGCTACGTGTTCAGGGATCAACTGTTACGAGAAGACAGAGACCACATAATGAGCGGCATTTAATGTAAAGGGGGCTCTCGCCCCCTTCGTCAGCTAACGCCTAGTTTCTTCCTCCAGTAGAACGCAGCCATTTGTCGCTCCGATCTTTCTACCTGAATGATGGCTATCGCCTCCAACCTTCGCCTGTCGTACGTGACTCCTGTCGGGGAGACAAGGCAATCATTCTTCATCCGCCAGCCTTCCCATTCCTTCCAGATAGTGGGCAATTCTCTACCCGAAGCCATACGCATAAGCCGTTTATAAGCAGGTGGGATCTCTTTGCCCTTATCCCAGTATGTGACCTGCCTCACAGAAACAAAACAAAGATTGGCCGTCTCTTCAATTGATAAACCGCACTCAAACCAACGAAAAATGAAGTTTTTGGTCAACTCTCGTTCCATCCAACTAAATACCTGATAAACCAGCAAAATTGCGTGGGCTGGCTTATCGGCAGGTTTCAGATGGGGATTTAACAAAACGTCGCATTATGCGCAGTCAGGCCTGTAGGTAGAACAAAGGGGCCTGAGGCCCCTTGATAGATTGTTTCGCCTGAATTCCACTCAGGCTGTGACGCCAAGAATCTCTTTCGCCTTGTTAATGAAGTACATACGAAGATTGTCATCCGGAACAAGCTCGCGTGCCCGTACAATCACTTCATCCATAGAGCGATACTCATCTTTAAAATCTCTTAAGAAGGCATCAGCTTCAGTCACATTTTCAATTTTGAAACGCTCAATCATATTCACATCCTCAATGTAGAGTTCGGCACCTAGCGCCCATCTCGATAAGGCTGGATAAACTTGCACCTTGAGTTCTGACTAGCAAAATACGCAGCGGTATATTCTTTGGATTTAGCAATTATGTCTGCTTTAGGCGCACCTGCTGCAATCATGGCATGCCATTCTTCCCGAAGAGAGACCTCTAATGCCTCAAGGTGTTCTGACTTTTCAATATGATCGACTGTCATATGGATTTCCTTTTTTTCAAACTGTTGGGTTTCCTCCTGACTATCTGTACACAGAGTAAACGGCTTAATGCCGATAACTAGCTTTATCGGCATTAAATGAAAGTTGGGGCAATTGCTGTTAAACCAAGCCCTTACTGACAAAAAACCTACTTCGTAAGAGATAACACCCCTCGCCCGTGCATGGTGTGAGCATAGTTGTCTGGGAATTCCCCCCGTATTACTGATCGGGGTGATATGTAGAGATGAAATGGCTATCTACTTTGTGCTGAAGCGCCAAGCCATTTCTCTCGGTTACCACGAAATAGCAATCACCTAACCCCCTCCCCTTGGCCGATATTCTGGAACAACAAATGCCGTATTTTGAGACAAGCGTTCACTATTAAAACGCTTGAGTAATATGTGTATTGGGCTCCCCTTTTCGCTGTGGGCAGCCATTGCGCTCGCGCCAATTGACAGGAATATGCCGTAAAAATTACGGCAACATTGGTAGTCCTATATCCGATTTTTACTTCTTGTTATCTCTCACCTATCCGGGTCTTTATCGCAACCTGTCGAGCGGTTTTTGCTGGGCGCTCTCATGACGTTCGCTCTGGCTGGTGTGCAGGTATTTGGAGGTGGTGTCGATACTGTCGTGGCCGGCATCGGCTTGTACGTGGGAAAGTGGTCGACCGTTGAGGTTGATGTCGTGAGTGATCCCGGTATGGCGAATGGCGTGGGGGGTCAGTTGCCGCATTTCGGCACCATCCTGATAAAAGCCATCCAGCTCGGCCAGTTCGGCACCTTTGGTTATCACTGCCTGCACCAGTTCGCGCAGCTGACGGATCCCAAGATTGGCATTCAATTCTCCCTGCTCCCGGCCGTGGGCGGCCGCTTTATGACGGATAAAGAGCGGGGTCTGCTCGTTGGGGGCCGGCAAGGGCGAGAGTCCCAGAAACGCACGGTAGCGTTCGAGGGCGTGGAGCAGCGCCTGTGAGACGGCGACGGTGCGGCGTTTTCCCCCCTTGCTGCTCGGGATGTAGTACCCCCAGACGCCGGTTTTGCTGTCACGACGAAACTGCCCCATCACGGGGGTAAAGCCGGGTCTGGCCGCCACTTCCGAGATCCGCAGATAACAGGCATACATCAGGATGACGAGAAACCGGCTGCGCTCATGTTGTTCAGGGTTGTCTTGAGCGAGTGTTTCAGCAGCCTGCAGCACGTAGGACCATTGCAGTTCGCTGAAGGCTTGCACCTGATCGTCAGCCTCCTGTGCAAGGGGCTTTTTCACCCGTTGCAGTAGCAGCGCCGGGTTTCTATCCATGTACTCCTCCTGAATGAGGAACTGGAAGAAGGCTGACAGGATAGCGAGCTTGGTCTTCATCGCCGGCTCGCTCAAGCGGTATGGCAGTGGCTGGCCCAGCTCCTTTTTACCGAGAAATGGACGCCATTGGGGATTGGGTAACCGCTCTCCCCACTCTTTGTCCTGTACAAACTGGGCGACGTTGCGATAGGCGATGAGCGGCTCCGGTGGTGACTGGCAGTAGTCGAGGTAGCGCATCATGATGCGCCGGGTCAGCGCCTTTGGGCTGATGGCGACTTCGCAAAAGCACCAGTGCAAAAAGGTGGTCAGCTCGCTGCGGTAGGTCTTGTAGTTGTTCTCGCTATGGCGCTGTTCAAGCAGCCAGTCGACCGCCAGCTCATAGACCAGACCTGCATCAGGCACTGTGTTGAGGCTGAGATTGGCGAGGTAGTGGTTAACCTGAGCATTGCCTTCTTCCAGATAGGTGAGATTGTCAAAAAGCGGCATGGCCGGTGGCAAGGTAATGGGTTGATGAGTCATGGTCTTGCTTGGTTAAAAATGAAGAGAAATGGCCGGTGGTATCGTCCGAAAGACAGGGCCAGGCCCGGTTTATCAAAGGTGGATTGGATGGTTACCAGCCAGAAACAGAAATCTGGCATTGAATTACCTTATGCAATCAATATGCACCTTTGTTAAAAAATTCTCGGGGTAAATAGCCTGAAAAATGGTGATAAATGCAATTTAAGTGAATGATGTTCAAGCCGTTACCCCGATAGGCCACCAAAAAACTGCTTATGCCACCTGTTTGAGCGCCTTCTCCTTGCGCTTGGCTGCGGGCTCTTCCTCCTTGTTGCCAGTTGCCGCAACCTTGCCACCACGCAGCAGGTTTTGCAGCTGATCACGCTGCTCGGCGAGGTAAAACGCCAGACTCTCCTGCTGCTCCGGGGTCATCTCGACAGGGGCGCCGGCAAGTAGTGCCATCAGCTCATCGGCGGTATCCAGCAGTTTGTCATAGGCGTCAGCCTCTTTCTTGCTGGCAAAAGTCATTTTTTCCACTCCCCCACGAACCACAACATATTTGATTTCAACAGCCATGATGGCCTCCTCCTGGTGATGATGAGATAAGTATATGTATGGATATACAGTATTGCAAATAACCTGACACAGTAATGGGAAAGGACTATATCGGGGCAAGCGTGACGGGGCCTGCAGGGTAGAAAAGCGTCATTTGACTTCTATGGCTATGTCGCCGGATCATGGGGGCATGACGATCGTACGACACCTGTTTATTCTGCTGATGGTTGAGGTGCTGCTCATTGGGAGCATCGCCCATCTGGTACTGGATTTTTCATGGCTGGTCACTCTGCTGTTCGTGATCCTGGCCCTGCTCACCCTGCGTTGCCTGGTGGTACTCGGTAGCTGGCTATTTACCCGCTTTTATCCCTCCCCGGCCATCGGCATGCCGGCAAGAGTGACGATGATGGCGCGAGAGATGCTCGCCTACCTCTACACCTTTACCTGGTTGCTCCCCTTCGAGCCGCTGCTGATGGCGCCAGACAGGCTGCCTCCCGGCAGACGGCCGGTACTGCTGGTGCATGGCTATGGTTGCAGCCGCGGCATCTGGCGTACCCAGCGGGCCCGGCTGGAAGCTGCGGGTCATGTGGTGGCCACCATTACTCTGACGCCGCCATTTGGTCATATCGACGAGATGGTGCCGCTGCTGGCCAAGCGGATCGACGATGTGCTCGCGGCAACCGGTGCCAGCCAGCTGGTGCTGATCGGCCACAGCATGGGGGGGTTGGTCTGCCGCGACTATCTGGCGGTCCATGGTGGCGACAAGGTAGCGAGCCTTATCACGCTGGCAACGCCCCATCAGGGCAGCCAGCTGGCGATGCTGGGGGTGGGGGCCAATGCGCGGGAGATGGAGCCGGGCTCCGGCTGGTTGCAGCGCTTTGCCTCTGTGCCTCTCTGCGTTCCCGGGATCTCGGTGCGTACCAGCCACGATAACGTGGTTATGCCGCAGGAGCGGCAACGGTTGGCGGGAATGGAAGATATCGAGCTGGCGGGGATTGGCCACCTCACCCTGCTCTACTCGCGCCGCACTACGGCGCTGCTGCTCACTCTGCTGGCTCGCAATTAGGCCATAAGGAATCATCTCAAACTAAAAGAGCGGGCCCGAATGTTCGGGCCTGCTCTTTTTTATCTTCCTTGCAACTGCGCTGGCTTAGAAGTGGATCCCCTTGATGAAGGTGGAGACGGCAACCTGATCGGCGGTGGCCTTGGACTTGTCGCCATCCTTGGGGTCGGCAAAGGTGCGGAAGCTGGTGTTCATGATGACCTGGGCGACGCGCGGAGCCAGAGCGTGAACCACCTGGCCAAATACCCCGAGGCGAGTGGCCAGACGAACGTGCTTGTTGATGATGGTATCGCATACCAGATCGGCCGCCTCTTCCGGCGTCATCATCGGTACCTGCTCATAGACCTTGGTCGGTGCGACCATCGGCGTTTTCACCAGCGGCATATTGATGATGGAGAAGCTCACCCCTTTGTCGGCAAACTCGGAGGCGGCGGTACGCACCCAGGCATCGAGGGCAGATTTGGAGGCAACATAGGCGGAGAAGCGCGGTGCATTGGTCAACACCCCGATGGAGGAGATGTTGATGATGTGGCCTTTCTTCTTCTCGATCATGGTGGGCAGCACCCCCATGATCACCTTGAGCGCGCCGAAGTAGTTGAGCTGCATGGTGCGTTCAAGATCGTGGAAGCGATCGAAGGAGTCCTCAATGGAGCGGCGGATGGAGCGGCCGGCATTGTTGACCAGAATATCGACGCCGCCGTGATCGGCCACGATGCGAGCGGTGATCTCCTCGGCCTGCGCCAGATTGGAGAGATCACCCTGATAGATCTCGATGGTCAGTCCCAGCTCGGCAAACTCGGCTTTAGTCTCGGCAATCTTCTGCTCGTCGCGGGCGATGGTAACGACGTTGGCCCCCGCCCCCGCCAGCTTGCGTGCGGTTGCACGGCCAATGCCGGAGGTGGCACCGGTCACCAGCACGACCTTGCCCTCTACCCGACCACGGAGGGAGCGATCGATGAAGAGTTCGGGATCGAGGTGACGCTCCCAGTAGTCCCACAGCCGCCAGGCGTAGCTGTGCAGCGGCGGCACTTCGATACCGGTCCCTTTCAGTACCCGCTGGGTTTCGCGACTGTCGAAACGGGTGGGATAGCTGATAAGGCGGAACACATCCTTGGGCAGACCCAGATCGGCGATGGCGGCATCGCGGATGCGGCGCACCGGCGCCATGGTCATCAGCATGGCGGTCAGGTGGCGGGGAATGAAATTAAAGAGAGAGGCGTTGATGCGGATCGCAGGCTCTGGCGCATGGGCGGCGCGGGAGAAGGTGCTCAGCATGTCGCCAACCCGCATCGGGTTGGGGTCGGTCAGGTGGAAGGTCTTGTTCTCCTCGCCCTCTTGATGGGCGATATGCACCATGGCATCGACCACAAAGTTGACCGGCACGATATTGATGCGCCCGCCCTCAACCCCGATGGCCGGCATCCAGGGCGGCAGCAGACGGCGCAGCTTCTGGATGGTCTTGAAGAAGTAGTAAGGGCCGTCGATCTTGTCCATCTCGCCGGTATTGGAGTCACCTACAACGATCCCCGGTCGATAGACTCGCCACGGAACTGCGCACTCATTGCGCACAATCCCTTCCGCTTCGTGCTTGGTCTGGAAATAAGGCATGTCGAGGTGTTCGGCCTCATCGAACATGTCCTCGCGAAACAGACCATCGAAGAGACCGGCGGCAGCAATAGAGCTGCAGTGGTGGAACTGGCGGGCCGCGAGTCGTTCGGCCAGCTGCACGGACTGACGGGTTCCTTCGGTGTTGACCTGTTGCTGGATCCCCGCCTTGGCGTTGAGATCATAGATGGCAGCCAGATGGAAGAAGTGGTCGATCTTGCCGATCAACTGCTCCTGTATCTCGACCGATACCCCCAGCAGCGGTTGCGTCATGTCGCCAAAAACCGGGACCGCGCGCGATTCATCCACATGCCAGAATGAGAACAGCTCTGGCAATTTTTCCTGATGAGAAGAGCGCATCAGAAAATAGACGGTACAGTCGGGATGCAGTTGGAATAACTTTTTGATCAATCGACGCCCGATAAAACCACTACCGCCGGTAATGAAATAGTTCATAGAGAGAATCCTGCTACTGATTAGGGTGTTACTAGGTTGTTAGATATATCACGATTCATATGGAAATCCGCAATTTGATTGTCGGTTCGTGAGCAAACCCTAATTTCGGTGGTGTGCCTGTTCCGTTATTAGGTAGAACCCTCTATTTTTTGTCCCTAGACTGAAGTTGAAAAATCAGTAATGCCACAACCCGATTGCAGTTTCGTTGTCGCCATTACATTTATCTGTCGTTATTCAAGGAGAAGATCATGGCTAAAAAACTTAAAGCGCTGGCAGGTTCAGTGACCGACAACCAACTCACCTCCACCATCAAAGAGTCCACCCAGCAGATCTGGTTGGCCGGCCTGGGCGCCTATGCCAAGGCGCAGGAAGAGGGCGGCAAGATTTTTGAAGCGCTGGTGCAGGAAGGTGAAGCGCTGCAAGCCAAAACCCGTCAAAGTGCTGACGAGAAGATTGCTGCGGTAGCCGACAAGACTGCCGGTACCTGGGGCCGCCTGGAGCAGGTGTTCGAAGATCGCGTTGCCCGCGCCGTAGCCAGTCTGGGTATCCCGACTCGCAAGGACATCGACAAGCTCTCCAAGCGCATGGCCGAGCTGACCGAAGTGGTGCAGCAGCTGCTGGATGCCCAGGACGAAGAGGCTCCGGCCGCTGAAGCCAAACCGGCAGCTCCGAAAAAAGCGCCGGTCAAGAAAGCGCCGGTAAAGAAGGCGCCGGTCGCCAAGGCTAAAGAGGCTGTGGTTGAGCAGGCTGCTGATCTCCTCTCCGCTGCAGAAGATGCAGTCAAAGAGGTGAAGGCCAAGGCCGAGAGCGTTCTGCCGTAATCCGTCTCGATGGCAAAGAGTGAGCATCACCGGCCCATGCCCAGCGCTGGGCCGGTTTTCTATGGATAGGGAGGAGGCTCTATGAGTACGGTAGCAATCGCCCTTGCCGGTGGCGGGCCGCTCGGTGGCATCTACGAGATCGGTGCCTGCGCTGCCCTCTCCGACAGCATCAGCGGCCTGCGCCTTGAACATGCCGATATTTATGTCGGCGTCAGCTCGGGTGCCGTGGTGGCATCGGCGCTGGCCAACGGCATCTCGGCAGAGAAGCTGGTGCGCATACTGCTCAGCGATGACTCCGGCGAGATGTTTGATCCCGCCACCCTGCTGCGTCCCGCCTTTCGTGAATACGCTTTGCGACTCGGCTCCATCCCGCCTCTGGCGCTGGAGTGTCTGATGCGCTATCTGGCTGCCCCCTGGAAACGCAGCCTGTTTGAATCGCTGCAGGGCCTCTCCAGGGCGATCCCGACCGGGCTGTTCGACAATCGCGGGGTGGATCGCATCCTGACCCAGTTCTTCTCCCGTCCTGGTCGCAGCAACGATTTTCGCCAGCTAAACCGCCGCCTGTTCGTGGTGGCGACCGAGCTGGATACCGGCCATCCGGTCGCCTTTGGCGGGCCGGGGCTCGATGATGTGCCCATTTCGGCGGCCGTGCAGGCCTCAGCGGCGCTGCCCGGCCTCTTTCCTCCCTCCTTGATCAATGGCCGCTACTATGTCGATGGCGCCCTGATCAAGACCCTGCACGCCTCGGTGGCGCTGCAGGAGGGGGCAGATTTGGTCTTCTGCATCAATCCGCTGGTGCCCTTCGATGCCGGGATGGCGGCCGGAGAGCCCACCAATCTGGTGGATAGCGGTTTGCCTGTGGTGCTGGCCCAAACCTTCCGCGCCATCATTCACTCGCGGATGCATGTGGGGATGGATCGCTATCGCCACCAATACCCCAACGCCGACGCACTGCTGTTTGAACCATCCCCCGCCGATGGCGAGATGTTTTTTACCAATGTGTTCAGCTATCGGGATCGGCGTCGCCTGTGCGAACACGCCTTCCAGCACACCCGTCGTGATCTCTGGCAGCGTCGCCACGAGCTTGCCCCCATCCTGGCCAGGCATGGCTTCGAGCTCAATTTGAAGGCGCTCGCCGACCCCGACCGCACCCTGCTGGCCCCCAGCAGTGGATCAGTCGCGGCCCTCGACAAGTCGCTGGAACAGCTGCAACACTGGCTCGCCAGGCGTTATCGCCGTGGCGTACGTCGTCCACACGTGAAGGAGTAGCATGGATCGCAAGCCCAAACGCCGTACCCGGGAACGGATCCTGACCACTGCCCTCGCCCGCTTCAATCTGCTGGGCGAACCCAGCGTTACCACCTCGGCCATTGCGGCCGAGATGGAGATAAGCCAGGGAAATCTCTACTACCACTTCCACAACAAGGAGGAGATCGTCAATGCCCTGTTCGACGAGTTCGAGCAGGAGATGGAGCGCCTGCTCGATGCGGTCAGTGCCCCGTCCGATGAGCCTGAGGATATCTGGCTCTTCCTCCACCTGATGTTTGAAGCCATCTGGAAATACCGTTTCTTCTACTACGATATCTCCACCCTGATGAATGGCTACCATCGGGTCGAGCAGCGCTTCTCCGCCCTGCTGCGCCGCAAGGAGCAGACAGCCATCACCATCTGCACTCACCTGCAGACGGTCGGCCTGATGGAGGGAAGCCCTCAACAGCTGCGTTCACTGGCTGCCAACGTGGCGCTGGTGGGCACATTCTGGATCTCGTACCAGCGGGCACTGCACCCCCGGAGCGACGCCGACATTGCACTGGGTGTCTTTCAGGTGATGCAGCTGGTCGCCCCCTACCTGCGGGACGATGCCCGTGTTCATCTGGGCGCTCTCGCCCACCAATACACCGAAAAGGTTTGACTCAAATGCTACAGGGAGAACAAGCATGACCACCTCACAACTCGAATTCGTCCCCTTCCCCTACGCGGATGTGGCCTATGACTATGCCGGCCAGAAGCTGGCCGATAACTGGGAACGCCTCCATCAGGGGGATGCCGAGCCATGGCCGGAAGATGAGCAGGTACAGGATGCCTGGCGGGCCTATCACGCAGGGGATTTTGCCCAGGCCGTCGCCCTTGGCGAAGCGGCCGGTGAGGCGGGTCTCAATGTGGCGAACAAGGCGCTGGTGATCCACGCCAGCTACCTGCTGGAGGACAAGTATGCCAAGCGTGCCGCCTTCGAGCGGGCGGCCAGCCATGCCGAGAAGCTGCAAAAACGCCAGCCGGACAATGCCAACGCCTGGTACTTCCACGCTCTGGCCCTTGGCCGTTACAGCCAGGTGATCTCCATCTCCAAAGCCCTCTCTCAGGGCATTGGCGACAAGATCAAGGCCAGTCTGGAGAAGGCGCTGGAGATCGAACCCGACCACGCGGAAGCCCATATCGCCTTTGGTGCATGGCACGCAGAGATCGTCGACAAGCTGGGCGCCATGATCGGCGGCCTCACCTATGGCGCCAAGAAGGAGGAGTCCGAGCGTCACTTCAAGGAGGCGCTGGCACTGATCCCCGACTCCGCCATCGCGCGGATGGAGTATGCCAATGCCCAGGTGATGCTGCATGGCAAAAGCCGCCTGAAAGCGGCCGAAGCTCTCTATGCCGAAGCGGCCGAGTGTGAGCCGATGGATGCGATGGAGCGCCTCGATGTGGAGGCGGCGCGCGAAGAGCTGGAGGATTAATCCCCGGCTTTACGCAGCAGCGTCAGGCAACAGATAGCAAAGAGGCCAACCCGCGGGTTGGCCCCTTTTTATCGGGATTTTTATGTGCCGGATCAGCCCAGCAGCGCATCAAGGCCGTTCGGGTCGAACAGCAGCTCCGGCTCCAGCAACACCAGCAGTAGCAGTTGTTCAAACTCCACTGCGAAGCGGTCGACAACCTGATCAGGATCCGGTACCAGCTTCTTGTCGGTGATAAGCCCCAGCTGCACACCGTGATCGTAGGAGAGGATGGAGACGCCGACGCCGATATCCCCGGCCTGTGGCACCCAGAACAGCGGCTGGCGCAGGCGCGCACCGGCCAGATAGAGGGTCTGCTGCGGCCCCGGCACATTGGTGATCACCGCGCTGGCTTTGGCCGCCAGCAGATCAACCGCCTGCTGTTGTACCGCCTTGGGCGCCATGCCAAGACCATGGAGCAGATTGAGCACCACAACAGGTTGCAGCGAGCTGCGCAGCGCCTGCATCCGATCTCGCACCGCATAGAGGCGTTGCAGCGGATGGGCGATATCGAGCGGCAGATCGAGGGCCACCAGCCCGAAGCGGTTGCCAAGGGCACCGTCATCGTCTGGGGATCGCATATTGACCGGCACCAGGGCGCGAATTTCGATGTTGTCGACATCGTCACCCTTCTCCTCCAGGTAGTGACGAAACGCACCGGTGGTGGCGGCGATCAGCAGGTCGTTGACCGAGCAGCCCAGCACCTTGCCCACCGCCTTGATGTCGGGCAGCGGGATCTGTTCCGACCAGGCAACCCGCTTGCTGCTGCCCGTCTTGCCCTTGAGGCGGGAGGGTGAATCATCGCCCAGCGTCGCAATGTTGCACAGCTCGCTGGCCACATCGCGACCGGCTTTGAGGTAATCCACCGCCTTGGTGGGATGGGTCAGCACCTCGACATATTTGGACCAGAGGGTACCGGTCAGCTTGAGGCCCGCCTTGACCAGCCTGCTGCCGTGGGGCGTGTCGTCATCGTCCTCCTCATCGGTGGGCTCCGGCGCCACTTTGGGACGGATGGGAGTGACCGGCTGCGGGGAGTTGTCCATCATGGTAAGCATGGCCCGCACCAGCGAGAAGCCATCCCCCATGGCGTGGTGGATGCGCACCACCAGCGCCTGACCGCCCAGCGAGGTGTCGGTCAGGTGCATGTCCCACAGGGGACGCTGGTGGTTGAGCGGGGTCGAGGCGAGATCGGCCACCAGCTTCTCCAGCTCGATTTTGCCCGCCTTGCCGGGCAGGATCACCCGCTTGAGGTGCTGGTCGAGATCGAAGTCGGGATCATGGCGCCAGCAGTAGGATCCCCCCTCCAGCACGGCCCGCTGGTGGAAGCGGGGCTGTACCGAAATGGTGTGGCGCAACCCGTTGCGCAGACGCTCTTCATCAAGCTGCCCTTCAAACATCAGAACGCCGATGATCTGCATCAGGTTGTTGGGTCTGTCCATGCGTAGCCATGCGGTATCAACGCAAGAGATAAATTCACTCGTTGGCATGCTGTTTCCCTGCAAAATGAAATTGTCGAGACAGCCAGAAACCTTCTCCCTTCATCTCGCAATGAGCGGAAAACGTAATTAAAGATGAGGTGGTCAGGCCGGCTCGAAATATTAAGTACGAAAAGTGATGGTTATATTAAATATCCAAAATGCATTGCTAAACATTCACCGAACAATAAGCAGAGAGTCGAGCAGAAATAGCCTGTTCAATACATGTCTTACTCTCTTCACCGCTATTTAAAATGGCGGGTGAAATTGGTTTCATACCCGTTTCGGGCAGGGTAATCGATTCTCCACATAATCGAGGATCTCCTGCTCCAGCACACTGCGTACCGGCAGCAGCATCAGGCCAAGATGAACATCGAGCTGCAAATTCTCCTCATCGAGAATGAGCGAACCATGAACGCCCGAGCCACGAAACCGCAATTCGGTCTCCTCTTCATCCGCCCATTCACAATCCAGTTGATAGTTTTCGCACATGTCCTGGGCGATGGCTTCTGCGGCCACCCGGGCACCAGCCAACCCCAGGGGGTGTTGACGGCTGATCTGGATGGTTGAGAGCCCGCGACTGCCAGCGAGCGAATCGTATAGAAACATGATGAGTACTCAGGGTAATGACATATCTGTTGATATTAAACACATGTTCACAACAAGTGAAAGAGTCATTTACATAAATGGGACTCACTTAACAGTGTCTGCCGTCATGGCAAGGGCTGGCGTGGCGCAGGATTTATTCCCGGCCACCTTCAGGCTACACTTGGCAGTGAAGAAGGTGTAAAAACTGTTTGTTTTTCATTCGGTTGTCTATTTCGAATCTATAACTCCGTCCAGTCCCACACAATCAGAGAGCTGTCGATGACCCATCAATCCCACTCCCCCGATGACGAGAGCACCCTTGGTCAGCTCTATCGCCAGCTCAATCGGGTGGCGGCTTTGCGCGAGCAGATGCGCTGCCATCCGCAAGATATGCAGGATCGGGACTGCTTGCGTCAGTGGCAGGCCGACCGGCTGGGGCGCACCCACAGGGATTTACTGGAGAGCGACCGTTATGGGCCGGCCGCCCGCTTCTTTCTGACCGATCTCTACGGGCCGGGTGACAGTGCTCGCCGCGATGCCGACGTGATGCGGGTAATGCCAACTGCAGAGCGGCTGTTGCCGGAGTCCGGCCACAAGGTGCTGGCGCAGGCGATCGAGCTCGACGCCCTCTCCGAAGAGCTCGATTACCTGATGGTGGTGGCGTTGCGCCGCATTGGCGGGCTCAATCCCATCACCGCCGAACACTACACCATTGCCTATCGCGCCGTGGGTGAGCAGGCTCGTCGGGAGCATCAGATTGCGCTGGTGAGCCAGCTTGGTATGACGCTGGATCGGCTGGCGAGAAAGCCGCTGCTGGGAGCAACCCTCAAGCTGGTCTCGGGCCCGGCCCATTTGGCGGGGCTTGGCGAGCTCTTCTCCTTTGTCGAGCGGGGTTATCAGGTGTGCCATCACATGGGGGGGGCCAACGAGTTTCTTGAAACCATCGCCAGTCGCGAGACGGCGATCATGACGGCGCTCTTTAGCGGTGATAGCAGCGTGCTGGCTTAAGCTCGGTAGACAAAGATTGTTGCAAATAAATCGAGTTGAAATGAGATGTTGTTGCACCAGTGAAACTGTTCGCGGGAAGCGGATCGTTGCCGTGGTGGTGACACGACAAAAACGCGAGGCCCGATCGTTGGTAACAGACAGAATCAGCAACGTCTGAACGTCTGATTGTGCAAGAGGTTGCCAGATAAGAGTTGCCAGACGACAAAGCGGGCCGATGGGCCCGCTTTTCGTTTATCGCTGTTTGCCGGTAGATATCGGTCAGATCACCAACAGATCCATAAAGGCGTGTACCGGGGTGGCGGCAAGTCGTGGCCCGTCCTGACAGAGGGCAAGGATGTCGCTGACCCGTTTGGCCGGGAAGCGGGTGGCCAGATTGTGCTGGAATTTCTCCACCAGCAGCGGGATCCCCTCCTCCCGCCGGCGGCGATGGCCGACCGGATACTCCACCTCCACCTTGGCGGTGTGAGAGCCGTCCTTGAAGAAGATCTGGATGGCGTTAGCAATGGAGCGCTTGTCCGCCTCCAGATATTCACGGCTGTAGCGTTTGTCCTCCTGCACCACCATCTTGCCGCGTAGCGCGTCGATGCGGGGATCGGCGGCTACATCGTCCTCGTAATCCTCGGCGATCAGGCGACCGAAGATGAGCGGCACCGCCACCATGTACTGTAGGCAGTGATCCCGATCGGCCGGGTTGTTGAGGGCGCCGACCTTGCTGATGATGCGAATGGCCGACTCGTGGGTGGTGAGCTCGATACGGTCTATCTCGTCGAGCCGCCCCTTCACCTGCCCATGCAGCTTCATGGCGCACTCTACCGCGGTCTGGGCATGGAACTCGGCGGGATAGGAGATCTTGAACAGCACGTTCTCCATCACATAGCTGCCGTACCCCTGATGCAGGGCAAACTGATTGCCCTTGAACAGCACATCGTAGAAGCCCCATTTTGGCGCGCTCAGTACGCCGGGGTAGCCCATCTCGCCGCTCATGGTGATAAGGGCGAGGCGCACTGCGCGGGAGGTGGCATCCCCCGCCGCCCAGCTCTTGCGGGAACCCGCATTGGGGGCATGACGGTAGGTCCGCAGGCTCTGGCCATCGACCCAGGCCTGGGATACCGCATCGATCACCTGATCGCGGGTTCCCCCCAGCATATGAGTCACCACGGCGGTACTGGCGACCTTGACCAGTACCACGTGATCGAGACCGACCCGGTTGAAGGAGTTCTCCAGCGCCAGCACCCCCTGAATTTCGTGGGCTTTGACCATGGCCACCAGCACATCGCTCATGGTGAGCGGTGATTTCCCCTCTGCCACGCGAGTACGGGAGAGCCAGTCGGCAGTGGCGAGAATACCGCCCAGATTGTCGGATGGGTGACCCCACTCGGCGGCTAGCCAGGTGTCGTTGTAATCGAGCCAGCGGATGATGGCACCGATGTCCCAGGCCGCCTTGACCGGATCGAGGCAGAGCTGGGTGCCGGGCACCCGGGCGCCATGGGGTACGAGGGTGCCGGGGACTATGGGGCCAAGGTGCTTGGTGCACTCGGGGAAGCGCAGGGCAAGCAGGCCACAGCCGAGCGTATCCATCAGGCAGTAGCGGGCGGTGTCGAGGGCCGCCTCGCTGGTAATTGGGTGGTTGCAGACATAATCGGCAATATCGACCAGCACCTGATCGGGGTCTGGTCTGTGGTTGACGTCGACGTTGGCGGACATCGTGACTTCCTTATCGTTGTTGTAGAGAGACAAAGTGACGGGGGGCCGGGCCGACATAATCGGCGCTCGGACGGATGATCCGGTTGTGCTCGCGCTGCTCCATCACGTGGGCGCACCAGCCGGTGACCCGCGAGCAGACGAAGATGGGGGTGAACAGCTTGGTCGGGATCCCCATGTAGTGATAGGCGCTGGCATGGAAGAAGTCGGCGTTGGGAAAGAGCTCTTTCTCCTCCCACATCACCTTCTCCGCCTCGCAGGAGACGCGATAGAGGCGATCATCACCCACCGCCTCGGCAAGTTTGGCCGACCACGCCTTGATGATGACGTTGCGCGGATCCGAGGTGCGGTAGATGGCGTGGCCAAAGCCCATGATCTTCTCCTTGGCCGCCAGCTTGGCCAGCAGTTCGCGCCTTGCCTGCGTCTCGTCTTGCCAATCTTCGATCATCGCCATGGCTGCCTCGTTGGCGCCGCCGTGGAGCGGGCCGCGCAGGGTGCCGATGGCGGCGGTGATGCAGGAGAACATGTCAGAAAGGGTTGAGGCGCAGACTCGCGCGGCAAAGGTGGAGGCGTTGAACTCATGCTCGGCGTAGAGGATGAGGGAGACATGCATCACCCGACGCTCCAGCTCGCTTGGCGCCTTCTGGTGCAGCAGCGCCAGAAAGTGGCCGCCGATACACTCCTCGTCGCTGTCGAGGGCGATGCGAACTCCTTCGTGGCTGAACTTGTACCAGTAGATCAGAATGCCCGGAAAGGCGGCCAGCAGCCGATCCGCTACTTCGTGTTCATGCTCGAAGCCATCTTCCGGCTCCAGATCGCCGAGCATGGAGCAGCCGGTGCGCAGCACATCCATGGGGTGAGCATCGGCGGGAATGCGCTCCAGCACCTCAAGCAGCGCCGCCGGCAACGTGCGCAAGCTGCGCAGCTCGCGTTTGTAGTCGGCCAGTTGCTGGTTACTCGGCAATTCTCCCTTGAGCAGCAGATAGGCGACTTCCTCGAACTGGGCGCTATCGGCCAGCTCCTTGATGTCGTAACCGCGATAGGTAAGCCCGGTGCCGCTCTTGCCCACGGTGCAGATACTGGTCTCCCCTGCGCTTTGACCGCGCAGACCTGCCCCGCCCAACGGTTTCTGTTGTCCCATAAGCTGCCTCCTATTCCTTGGCTGAAAACAGACGATCCAGTGTCTGCTCGTAGTGGTGATATCCGAGAAAGTCGTAGAGCGACTCCCGGGTCTGCATGGTCTCCACGACGGCCCGTTGATGGCCATCCTGGCGAATATGGTGATAGACGTTGAGGGCGGCCTGATTGGCGGCGCGGTTGGCACTCAAGGGGTAGAGCACCATGTCGACCCCGTGGGCGGCGAGCTGCTCCTTGTCAAACAGCTCGGTTTTGCCGAACTCGGTCATGTTGGCGAGGATCGGCACTTGGGCCGCCTGCTTGAACTGGTCGTACTGGGCCAGTTCGGTCACCGCCTCGGCGAAGATCATGTCTGCCCCGGCGGCCACATAGGCGGCGGTGCGCTCAAGAGCAGATTCCATCCCCTCCACCGCCAGCGCATCGGTGCGAGCCATGATGACGAACTCGCCATTCTCGCGAGCATCCACTGCCGCTTTGATCCGATCACACATCTCCTCCAGCGACACCACCGCCTTGTTGGGACGGTGACCGCAGCGCTTCTGGGCCACCTGATCTTCCATATGGACAGCGGCGACACCGGTCCGCTCGAATGCGCGAATGGTGCGGGCGATGTTGAATGCCCCACCCCAGCCGGTATCGATATCGACCAGCAGCGGCACTCGGGTGGCAGCAGTGATCCGCTCGGCATCGATCAGCACATCGTTGAGGGAGGTCATGCCGAGATCCGGCAGGCCGTAGGAGGCGTTGGCAACACCGGCGCCCGAGAGGTAGATCGCCTGAAAGCCGCTGCGCTCGGCCATCAGCGCCATATAGGCGTTGATGGTGCCGACGATCTGTAGTGGCTTTTCGTTGGCAAGGGCGGTGCGAAAACGCAGCCCTGCCGAGGGGGGCAAACTGGACATCATGACTCCTTTCATCTGTCTGGTTTGACCATCTAATATCACGTTTACGTTAACGTCAATTATACTTTCGTAACATTAAGGAGGCAGGCAAGACAGGGAACCGGTTTTAGGGTAAATTTCACCAATTGCTTCAACAGGTTGAATTGTATGATGGAGCCCGGTTCCGTGATCGTCTGTCCGGCGTGCGACTTGCTTATCCAGCGCAAGGCGCTGCCGCTGCGTCGTCATGCCCACTGCCCTCGCTGTCACCAGCATCTCTATGGCCGTTATGCTTTTCGTCCCTCTCAATTGATGGCGCTGACCATCACCGGATTTCTGCTGCTCCCCTCCGCCTTTTTCGAACCCCTCATCTATCTGCGGCTGGCTGGCGTCAACTCCGATGCCAACTTGTTGCACGGGATTTTTGTGCTGTTTGGCGAGGGGGAGTTCTGGGTTGCCTCCTTGGTGCTCTGGTGCGCCGTGCTGGCCCCCATCGGTCTGTTGACCGGGATCTTTGCGCTGGCATCGGGCCTGGCCAAACGCTGGCATCTCCTTGCGCCAACCTTGAAGGCCGTCGAAGTGTTTCGTCATTGGGCCATGCTGGAGGTCTATATCGTCAGCCTGCTGGTTGCCCTGTTCAAACTGATCGATATCGCCGATGTCAGGTTGGGTGGTGGGCTGCTCAGCCTCGGCATTCTGATGCTGCTTAACATGAGTTTGCTGATCCTCTTTGATCCGGCCCCCTATTGGGATCGGATCCCGCTCAAGGAGGAAGGCGATGACCAGCGCCCGTGAAATGGGGCTCTGCGGCTGCCATACCTGTGGCCTCTTGGTGCGCTATCAGGCTGGCAAGGTCTGTCCGCGCTGTGGCAGCAAGTTGCAGGTGCGTATTCCCCGTTCTCTTGCCTGGTCGTGGGGCTTGCTGGCGCTGGCCACCTTTATGTTGCTCCCCGCCAACCTGTTGCCCATCACCCACTTCTACAACAAGGGGTTATTGCAGTCGGATACCATCTTCAGCGGGATCCTGATGCTCTATCGCAGCAAGATGAGCGGGATTGCCACCATAGTGCTCACCGCCAGCATACTGGTACCGGTGGGCAAGATAATCGGGTTGGCGTGGATCTGCTGGCAGCTGCAACGGGCCAAACCGGTGCGGCGCAAACGCCAGCTTTTGATGTATCGGGTGATCGACTTTATCGGCCGCTGGTCGATGCTGGATCTATTTGTCATTTCGCTGATGGTGGCGCTGGTCGATCGTGGCGTCATGCTGAGCGTCCGCGCCGGTCCCGGCGCAACCGCTTTTGCCGGCGTGGTGGTGTTGACCATGATGTCGGCCCGCATGCTCGATACCCGGCTGCTTTGGGACAAGGCGGCCCGTTGATGCGTTTTCTGTTTCTGTCTGATGGGCGGCTGCGCCCGGTCAATAAGGAGTCACTATGATCGGGGCTGAACCCGTCATCGAAAAGCGCCGCTGGCTATCGCCAGTCTGGTTGTTACCACTCATCGCTCTGCTGCTGGCTGGCGGCTTTCTCTATCAACAGATAGCGAGCCGCGGCCAGCTTATCCAGATCAACTTCGCTCAGGGTAACGGCATCTTGCCGGGCAAGACCCAGATCCGTTATCAGGGGGTTGCCATCGGGGTGGTGCAGGAGCTGGAGCTGGCCGAGGATGGCCGCCGCATTGCGGTGCTGGCCAAGATTGACAGCCGTGCCCGCCCGCTTATTCGCAAGGGGTCCGACTTCTGGCTGGTGAGCCCCAAGGCATCGCTGACCGAGATCTCCGGTCTCGATACCCTGGTCTCCGGTAACTACATCAACTTGCAACCTGGGCGCGAGAGCAACCCGCTGCAGGAGAAGTTTGATGCCCTCGACGGCCCTCCCCCCGGTTATCAGGCGCAGGGGCGGATGCTGCACCTCACCGCCGATTCGCTGGGCTCGGTCGGTATCGGTGCCAAGCTCTATTTCCGCGGCATCGAGGTGGGTAGCGTTATCAATACCCGCCTGGGTCAGGACAACCAGAACGTCATTCTGGATCTGGTGATCGAGCCTCGTTTTGAACATCTGGTCAAAGCCGATACCCGCTTCTGGAACATCAGTGGCATCAAGGGCTCTTTCAGTCTGGCGGGTGTCAGCGTTGAGGCTGGCAGCCTCACTTCCATTCTGAGCGGCGGCATCGCCTTTGACTCCCCCAAAGCGTCTCCCGAGTCGGAGAAAGGACAAACCTTCGTCCTCTACAAGGGGCTGGCAGAAGCGGCGCGCGGCAAGCGCATCGATATCGTGGCGGGCGATCTGCCCATCAAGGAGGGGATGCCCATTCTCTTCGAAGGAATCGAGATTGGTCGCGTTGATCCCATCCATCTCACCGACAAGGGGCGGGTGGTGACGGCGCTAATCAATCCGGAGCAGGCATATCGCATCACCGACAAGAGTCAGCTGGTATGGGAGAGCGTTTCTCTCTCCCCGACCGGCGTGAAGAATGCCGATCGGCTGCTCTCCGGCCCAGCCATTCGCCTTGACTATGTGGCAGGCCAAGAAGTGGCCAAGATGGCGCTGACCGATCGGGCACCACAAGATGGCATCAAGGTGACGCTGCAAGCGGACGATCTAGCCGGTCTTAATCAGGATGCCCCCATCTGGTACAAGGGGCTGCAGGTTGGTCGCATCAGCCAGCTCGATCTCGATGGGCGCGGCAATGCCAGCGTGGCCCTGCAGCTCCAGCCCGCTTACGCCCATCTGTTGAACCGTGCCCGTTTCTATCGCGCTGCGCCGCTACAAATAGATGCTGATCTGAGCGGTATCAAGGTCGAGGCCAGCCCGGCCAGTGCCTGGCTGAGCGGTGGCATCAAGCTGGTGCAGGCGAGCAGCGGCGAGCGGATCAACCGCCTCTACCCCAATCAGGAGCTGGCGTTGCTCGGTACCCGTGATGCCAAGCCGCAACGCTGGTTGCTCAAGGCGGATCAGGCAGACGGCATCGGCATCGGTTCTCCCGTGCTCTATCTGGGGCTGGAAGCGGGCAAGGTGAAACAGCTGCGCGCCGCCAAAGAGGGTGTGGAGATCGAGCTCGAGATTGACGGCATCTACGCCCCTCTCCTCGCCCGCCAACCGCAATTCTGGAAAAAACCGGCCATCGACACCCGGGTACGGGTCGATGGTGTGCAGGTAAAAGTTGGCAATCTTGGCACTCTGCTGCGCGGTGCCATCGAGTTCGACTATCTGGCCAATGGCCGCAGCAGCCATCAGCTGTTTGACAACAAGGAGCAAGCAAAGGCGAAGATCCGCACGCTGTCACTGGTGGCTGAGAATAACCCGGGGTTGGGGGTTGGCAGCCCGATCCGCTATCGCGGTGTTGATATCGGCAAGATTGAGCAGATTGAGCTGGAGCCGACCCTGGGTCAGGTGATCTTCAAAGCCGAGCTGGATGGCCAGTACGCCGAGCGTTTCCTGCAATCCGGCGCGCGCTTTACCCTGGTGCAGGCCAAGCTGGGTCTGGGCGGGGTCGCCCATCTCGATACCCTGATCAAGGGGGCCTTTGTTGAGGCCGAGCCCGGTCAAGGGGCTGGCCGAAACAGCTTTCCCCTGAGCCAGAGCGGCCCTGCGGGTTTGGCCCTCACCCTGAAAAGCCCGTCGGTTAATGGCCTCTCGGTTGGCAGCCCGCTGCTGTTTCGCAAGATGGTGGTCGGCAGTGTTACCAAGGTAGCACTGGCCCGCGATGGCAGCGAGGTGGTGATCGACGTCAATGTTGAGCAGGAGTATGCCCATCTGGTGCGTGCCAACTCCCGCTTCTGGAATGTCTCCGGGGTCAAGGCGGACATTGGCCTGACCGGTGGCACTATCGAGGTTGAGACGGTGCAGAGCCTGCTTGCCGGCGGCATTGCCTTCAATACACCGGAAAAAGAGATGGGGCCGACCGTCAAGGCCGGGCACAGCTATCCCCTCTACGGCAAGGCCGAGAAGGAGTGGCAGGAGTGGAGTCCCCGCATCAAACCCTGATCCCTCTCTTCACATTGTTATCCAAGCCCGGCCAAATGCCGGGCTTGTTCATTTTTACCTGCTGCACTTTAAGAATATTCCTAGCCCTGTGATAAGATGTCGCCCCTCTTTTTCGGTCAACGAGACGGCACAGTGCACGACAATACCTATCTACCCGATCACTTTTTGCGCCATATAGCGGCTATCATGCCTGCTCATCTCTCCATGGATGAGTTCGTTGCAAGTTGCCGGCGACCGCTGCGCCGCAGTATCCGGGTCAATACGCTCAAAATTGCCGTCTCTGACTTCGTTGAAAAGATGCAGCCACAAGGCTGGCTGTTCGATCCCGTGCCCTGGTGCGAGACAGGCTTCTGGCTGAGCCGCACAGATGAGAGCGTGCCACTAGGCAACACGGCCGAGCATTTGAGCGGCCTCTTTTACATTCAGGAAGCAAGCTCCATGCTGCCGGTGACGGCGCTCTTTGCCAGCGACAAGATCAAAGCGGACGGCATGCTGCTGGATGCGGCCGCGGCCCCCGGCTCCAAGACTACCCAGATCGCCGCCCTGATGAACAATCAGGGGATGCTGGTTGCCAACGAGTTTTCCAGCAGTCGGCTAAAGGTGCTGAGCGCAAATATTCAGCGCTGCGGCGTAACCAATGTGGGAATGACTCACTTTGATGCCAAGGTGTTTGGTCAGTGGCTGCCTGAGACCTTCGATGCCATCCTGCTCGATGCCCCCTGCTCCGGTGAAGGTACCGTGCGCAAGGATGAAGATGCGCTGCGCAACTGGAGCATCGAGAGCATTGACGAGATTGCGGCGGTGCAGCAGGGGCTGCTGGAGAGTGCCTTCCATGCCTTGAAACCGGGTGGCGTACTGGTCTACTCCACCTGCACGCTCAGTTTGCAGGAGAATCAGGAGGTCTGTCAGTCATTGCTGGGGAAGTTTGGTGATGCCTTGAGTTTTGACTCGCTGGCCGACCTGTTCCCCCATGCCGAGCAGGCCTGCACATCCGAAGGATACCTGCACGTTTGGCCCCAGATCTTCGACAGTGAAGGCTTTTTTGTCGCCAGATTGCGCAAGCACCACTCGGTGCCCAACACTATGTTCAAACCGGGCAAGCTCGGCAAATTCCCCTTCCTGCCATTGGCAGCGAAAGAGTCTGAACCCATGCTGCGCGAAATTGAAGCCAATTTTGGTGTGGCCCCACAAGGTCAATTGTTTGGCCGCAATGACGAGATCTGGCTATTTCCTCATCTGTTTGAACAGGTTCAGGGCAAGCTGCGCTTCGATCGCATCGGCATCAAGTTGGCCGAGACGTTCAAGAAAGGCTATCGCCTCACCCACGAGTGGGCGCTCGCCTATGGTGATAAAGCGAGCAAGGGCGTGGTCGAACTGGACAGCGCCAACGCGCGGGAATTCATGATGGGGCGGGACGTCTGGCCAGAGCAGGATGCTGGCGCTGGCGAGGTGATTGTCCGCTATCAGGGGCATACCTTGGGAATGGGGAAATGGGTGGGGAGCCGGATCAAGAATGCTCTGCCCCGGGAGCTGGTGCGCGACAACAATCTGTTTGGCTGATTTTGACTGAACGAGGAAAGGTGACTCGACGCTGTTCGAGTCTGCAAAACCCACACTCTGGTTGAAATTTTATCGGGTTCTTGAAAAGCCTTGAGCCTTGTCTAAGCTTAAGGCAATCCGAACACCAAACACCAGTTAGCGCACGGCTCTGCAAGGAGCCAATTCCCCTATGCCAGGTACACGGAATTCGTACCTGGCTTTTTTTATCTCTTCTTAGCCAAGTTCATCGTTATTCGACACTCTCTTCCAACAGAGCTATCTCCACTTTCTCTGCGTGAGGTTCGCACCCCAGCTCATGGTGATAGAGCAGATCGATCGCCTGTTCGATGAGTGATGCCTGGCTATCTTCAAGATGCAAGCCGAGTGCCGCCAACCGTTCGGCATGGCGATTACTGATCCAGCATTGCAACCGGGTATGACTCTCTTGTTTGCGTTTTACATGCTGACGCTGGCGCTTGGCGTTGTTCTGCGAGGCGGTCTCTTTTGCCTCAAGCTCGTTGATTTCCTGGCTCATATGACCTTGCGATACTTGTTTTTATAACTGGTTATCTCTCACATATCTTCGCATAGTGGTGAAAGATGGGGTATCCCCTACCCTGCCAGCTAACTACGAAGGCAACCAAATATACCACCAGATCAATAGGATATCATTTAACATAAAAAATGCAGTGACGCATTTATGTTAAAGCAGTCCATCCAGCGCGTGATCAGAGAATTTATGGGCATCGTCAAAGTACTCTTGCAGGGTGCGCATATCCTTGTGACGGGTAACCTCGATGATTTTGTTCATCGGTTTGCCAGCGGTGACGGCCGAGGTGATAAATCCGCGGCGCAAACTGTGGCCACTGACATAGAGGTCATCGATAGCTTGACCGGTGCGCCGCTTGATCATCAGGTTGATACCCTGCGGCCCCAGAGGGTCTGATGTGAGTTGGCCCCAGCGATTCATCCGCCGAAAGAGCGGCCCTTCATTGATCCGGCTCTTCTTGAGCCAGTTGCCAATCGCTGCAACCGGGCAATAGTGCTTGCCGGGGATAAGGGCAATCTCGGTCTCATGGAGTTGATGCTTGCTAGGTTTGAGGCGAAGTCGGATCCCCTGCCCCACAAAATCGAGGTCACTGACCTCAATTCGGGCGGCTTCCGAGCGGCGTAAGGCACCACTGAACATCAACAGCAACAGGGTGTGATCGCGAAGTCCCGCCAGATCATTGGTATCGATGCCATCCAGCACCTGGGTCAATGGCTGCAGCGTCAGGGCGCCTGTTTTGCGCTTGCGGTTATCACCAAGTCGGACAATACCGCGCATCATCTCTTTGATTTCAGGGTGCTCGGTCGGCATCGGGTGAATGCCTTTTTGTTTGAAGGCGTAGCGGATCCCGGCGAGCCTTCGCACAAGAGTTGCCGGTTTGCGCGGTTCACCATTACGCAGCTCCCCTCTCCCCTCTTCTTTATTGAGCCATACCCAGTCAGCCAGTACCCCGTCGGCCTGATCTGCCAGAAAGTTCATGATGTCGTGATGGGTCGTTTGCAGTGGATCCAGACCATGCAACTGGCACCAGAAGACAAAAATCCGGGTATCCGCCTGATAGGCATTGAGGGTCGAATCAGCTTTGGCACAGCGCAGGAAGCGGCGAGCACGGCTATTTAGCTGGGCATCAAATACCGTTTGCAATGACTGATGAGCTGAGCCTGAAATGGATGGATGTGACACGGAAGATCATGATTCATATGAAGTTTAGGAGGATCTTACAGGATCTTTCAGGTTCATCAAGTATCGATAATGAATATTATCGATACTTGATGGGTGTCTGTTTAACCCCCAATCCAGCATCTCCGTTTTTTCTAAACAGATGTCGTATTCATTTACGGTTTACAGGTTGGGTAATTGCGCTGATGGCAATACAATGTTGCGATAGTGAGAGATAACAGTTTTATTTATCGCTTCTTTCTTTACTGCTTATCGGGTTGCTGAAAGTAAAACGCCCCGCGTTGCGGGGCGTCAGCTCTTATTTGTGGGCGAGTTTAAACAACTCAAAGAAGTTGCGACTGGTTGCTTCGGCCAGTTCGCTTAACGGTATTTGGCGCAAGTCGGCAATAAACTGGGCAACATCGCGCACGAAGGCGGGTTCGTTCTCCCTCCCCCGATGGGGAACGGGAGCAAGATAGGGCGCATCCGTTTCGACCAACAGTCGATCGAGAGGCAATGCCTTCACTACCTCCTGTAACGCCGTGGCATTCTTGAACGTAGCAATCCCCGAGATGGAGATATAGAACCCCATCGCCATTGCCGCTTCTGCCATCTCGAGAGACTCGGTGAAACAGTGCAACACGCCGCCAACCTGATCCGCCCCCTCTTCGCGCATGATCTGCAAAGTATCTTGCTGGGCATCACGAGTGTGAATGATCAGCGGTTTGTTCAGCGCACGGGCAACCCGGATATGTTCACGGAAGGAGGCTTGCTGAACCTCCTTGTTCTCGGGTGAGTAGAAGTAATCGAGACCGGTCTCACCGATGGCCACTACACGTGGGTCGGCAGCTTGCTTGAGCAGCAACTCGGCATCGACACCGGGTTCCTGATTCAGGGGATGCACCCCGCAGGAGGCAAACACCTGGGGATAAGGGGCAATCGCCGTCATCATGGTCGGAAATTGTTCTTGCGTCACGCTGACACAGAGAAAGTATCCCACCTCCTGCGCTGCCGCTTTGGCCAGCACATCAGCCATATTGTTCTGTTTGCTGCCATAGCTGAGACGATCGAGATGACAGTGGGAGTCAACGAGTAACATACAAAACCTTTATTGCTAATGACGTTCTATAACCAGCGACTGAGCCAGTTCATCAGATGAATGGTGGGATTGGATAGCTGTCCGGGCTGACACGCCGCTTTCAGGGCGACCAGTTGTTGCTCGGCATCCAGCAGTTTTTCACTGGAATGCTGTCCGGCGAACTGCTGGCTCAAGGTAGCCAGATCCGGCATCGCCAGTTGATGGTGGCCACATCCCGCCTGAGTTTTCAGAGCATCGCACAAAAAGAGCTGTACCCAATGCAGGCGAACTTGTGTCTCCTGACCGAGCTGGCTGCACAATGTGGTCGCCTTGATCGGGGACTTGGCGAGGGCGACAAAATCCTCGAGCAGCTCACGGCGAGCACCATCTTGCAGCTGCTCGATGTAGTCGAGCACCCGCAGCGGCGCCCCCTGACAGATCCGCACCTGAGCCAGAGTCGCCTGATGTCCCTGTTCAGCGAGCCAGCGCACCGTTTCACCCTCACTCGGCAGCTGGCACACATGTTTGTGGCAACGGCTGAGAATGGTGGGCAGCAGACGGGAAACCTGGGAGGCGATGAGGATCAGCAGGCTGTCACCGGCAGGCTCCTCCAAGGTTTTCAGCAGCGCATTGGCTGCCGATTCGGTCATCCGCTCCGCATCAGGAATGATAACCACCTTGCCGCGGCCGAGCTGGGCCGAGCCCTGCAGTCGGTTGCAGATATCACGGATCGCTTCGACCCCGATGGTCTTGCTGTCGCGACTGATGGTGCCGAGATCCGGATGATGGCCTTTGTCAAAGAGCTGGCAGGAGTGGCAATGACCGCATGGCTCTCCGCGATCAGGTTGTTGGCAAAGGTGCAAACGCGCCAACCGTTCAGCTAGCTGCTCCTTGCCAAGACCGGGATCGCCGAGCAACAACCAGGCATGACCCAGTCTGCCGGCCGCTGCCGTCTGGCTCAGTGCCTGCCAGTCGGGGATCAACCATGGATACATAGGCGTGCATCCAGCGCAGCTTCAATCGCCGCTTTTACCTGTTCCGGGATTTGCCCCGCATCGATCACCACGATGGAATCATCCTTGGCGGCGAGTTCGAGATAACGGGTGCGGGTGCGCTCGAAAAAGCTGAGCTGCTCCAGCTCGATCCGATCCAGCTCGCCACGATGGCGGGCGCGTTGCAGACCGAGTGCGGGATCGATATCGAGATAGAGGGTGAGATCCGGTTTGAAGTTGCCGAGAACCGCCTGCTTGATGGCACCGATAAGAGCAGCATCGATACCACGGCCACCACCCTGATAGGCCTGGGAGGAGAGATCGTGGCGATCCCCCACCACCCAGACACCATCGGCCAGTGCCGGCTTGATGCGGGTCTCCACCAGTTGTACCCGGGAGGCATACATCAGCAGCAGCTCGGCTTCGATGGTAAGGCGCTCGTCATGCACCTCTTTGACGATGGCTCGCATCCGCTCGGCCAGCGGCGTACCGCCCGGCTCGCGGGTACATTCGATCCGCTCGACGCCATGGCGGTGCAGATAGTCGGTGACGTAACGGACGGCAGAGCTCTTCCCTGCCCCTTCCAAACCTTCAATAACGATAAATTTAGACATCAGGATTTCTTCAATATGTATTCGCGAACCGCCCGATTGTGTTCATCAAGGGTCTTGGAGAAGTAGTGAGCACCACCGCCCTTGGCGACAAAATAGAGATAGTCGGTCGACTTGGGGTTGAGTGCCGCTTCGATGGATGCCTTGCCCGGCATGGCAATGGGCGTCGGCGGCAGACCATCGATCACATAGGTGTTGTAGGGGTTCTTGTCGGTCAGATCGCTGCGGCGAATATTGCCGTCATAGCGATCCTTCACCCCGTAGATCACGGTGGGGTCGGTCTGCAGCTTCATGCCAAGACGCAGACGATTGACGAACACCGAGGCGATTTGTGCCCGCTCTTCAGGCAGACCGGTCTCTTTTTCGATGATCGAGGCCATGATCAGCGCTTCATAGGGGGTCTTGTAAGGCAGATTGGCCTGCCGCTTGTCCCAGCTCTGCTGCAGGAATGTCTCCATGTCCTGGTGAGCGCGGCGCAGAATGGAGAGATCGCTGGCATGGGTGGTATAGGCGTAGGTTTCCGGCAAAAACCACCCCTCCAGCTTGCCATTCTCGATACCCAGTTCCTTGGCCAGATCAGCCTCGGGCAACTCAACCGTGAGCCGTTCCAGATAAGGTGCACTGGATAACTGCTTCAACCAATCTTCGAAGCGGGAGCCCTCGACGAAGGTGAGGCTGAAGTGAAACTCCTTGCCCGAAGCAAAGAGCGAGAGGGTCTCCTTGAGCAGGGCCCCCTCCTTGATTTCATAGGTGCCTGACTTGATGGCAACCAGCTCGGGATGACCGCGCAGCCAGAGGCGCACCGCCCACGGACTGGGTTCACCATCACCCAACTCGGCGATCAGGCGAGCGGCATGGGCCCCCTTCTCCACCGTAAAGAGGCGAGTCGGCCCCTTGTTGGTGAGCGTCTCCACCTGCTGCCATTTGTAATGCACATAGCCCCCGGCGACGGCCACAGTCAGTGCCGCCCCCGCGAGCAGGGTGTAAAGCCGATTAAACTTCAATGACCAAACGCTCCTGTAAACGGCGGCTCAATACCGGGGCTGGATACTGTTTATCCTCGATGCCGTTGACCGGCACCACCCCCATCAGGGTATTGGTGAGCCACACCTCTTCCGCCTGCCATAGTGACTCCAACGGAGCCTCTACCACACGCAACTCAATACTCATCTGTTTCAGCATCGCCATGACCTGACGGCGCATGATGCCGTCAACCCCGCAACTGGCCAGATCGGGCGTAAACACCGTCTTGCCCCGACGCCAAAACAGATTGGCACTGACCCCTTCAACCAGCACGCCACGACTGCTGAGCACTACTCCTTCGACTGCACCACGGCTGACAAGTTCGCTCTTGAGCAGCACCTGCTCCAACCGGTTGAGGGTCTTGAGCCCGGCCAGCATGGGGGCATCACCAATGCGCTGGCGGCACACCAGCAAGTTGATCCCCTCGCGTTGCCACTGGGCATACTGGGCAGGAAAAGGCGCCAGCGAAAGAATACGGGTCGTCTGCTGGCACTCGCTGCCATCATAACCACGGCCACCCTCCCCCCGAGTCAGCATCACCTTGGCAACACACTGTTGTTCACCGGCAACCAGGGTCTCGAGTTCCCGAGCCAACAATTCCCAGTCCGGTTCACCCATCCCTAGCCGGCTATTGGTCTGTTGCAGTCGAGCCAGATGCGCTGGCCACTGCAATACCTTTCCTTCTCGTACGGCCATAGTGGTGAAATGGCCATCGCCATAGGCCAGACCACGGTCGCGGGCCGAGATGGTATCGAGCTTCAATCCATTGATCAGCAAAGAGATCCCTCCGATAAAAAAGGCCCGATACCGGCAGTATCGGGCCTCTGTCATTGCCCGCAGGCAATTATACGCGTTTGAAGATCAGGGAACCATTGGTACCGCCGAAACCAAACGAGTTGGAGAGGGCGTACTCGAAGTTACCCGGCTTGGCCACGTGGGGCACCAGATCCAGGTCGCACTCATCATCCGGGTTGTCCAGGTTGATGGTGGGCGGTGCAATCTGATCGCGCAGGGCCAGCACAGTGATGATCGCCTCGATGGCACCGGCAGCACCCAGCAGGTGACCAGTCATCGACTTGGTCGAGCTGACCATCAGTGACTTGGCGTGCTCGCCAAAGACGGCTTTCATGCCGCGCAGTTCGGCCACATCACCCAGCGGGGTCGACGTGCCGTGGGCATTGATGTAACCCACCTGCTCGGGTGCAATACCGGCATCTTTGATGGCATTCTTCATGGCGCGAGCGCCACCGTTGCCATCGGCAGGAGGTGCAGTCATGTGGTAAGCGTCACCACTCATGCCAAAACCGACCAGTTCGGCGTAGATCTTGGCACCACGAGCTTTGGCATGTTCGTACTCTTCCAGTACCAGTACCCCGGCACCGTCACCCAGCACGAAACCGTCGCGATCTTTATCCCACGGACGGCTCGCTTTCTGCGGTTCGTCGTTGCGGTTGGAGAGCGCCTTGGCAGCTGCAAAACCGCCCATCCCCATCGGGGTGGAAGCCTTCTCGGCACCGCCGGCGACCATCACGTCGGCATCGCCGTAAGCGATCATCCGGCCAGCCATGCCGATGGCATGGGTACCAGTGGTACAGGCGGTGGTCACAGCGATGTTTGGACCTTGCAATCCCTTCATGATGGAGAGATGACCGGACACCATATTGATGATGGTGGAGGGCACGAAGAAGGGGCTGATCTTGCGCGGGCCGCCGTTCACGAGGCTGTCGTGGTTCTGTTCAATCAGACCCAGACCGCCAATCCCGGAACCGATCGCCACACCGACGCGCTCGGCATTGTCGTCGTTGATTACGAGGCCGGAATCATCCAGTGCCTGCATACCGGCAGCAATACCGTATTGAATGAAGAGATCCATCTTGCGAGCGTCTTTACGGTTGATACCGTACTGCTCGGGATCGAAGTCCTTGACCAGACCTGCAAAACGGGTTGCAAACTCGCTGGCATCGAAATGGTCGATAAGGGAAATGCCGCTCTGCCCGTTGAGCAGGGCTTGCCAGCTGGATTCGGCTGTGTTGCCTACCGGGGAAAGCATCCCCAAGCCGGTCACCACGACTCTGCGTTTTGACACTGAGGTAGTCTCCGAGAGGTGATTTGAAAGGAAACAAATACAAAAGAAGCGGCCCTTGGGCCGCTTCTTTCAGAACAGGAACTTATTCCTGATTAGCGGTGATGTAGTCGATAGCCGCTTGAACAGTGGTGATCTTTTCGGCTTCTTCATCAGGAATTTCGGTATCGAATTCTTCTTCCAGCGCCATTACCAGTTCAACGGTATCCAAAGAGTCAGCGCCCAGGTCGTCGACGAAGGAGGCAGCGTTCTTAACGTCTTCTTCTTTAACACCCAGTTGTTCAATGATGATTTTCTTTACGCGTTCTTCGATGTTGCTCATGACCTGAATTTTCCTTTAAAAATACGCTATTGCGTCTGGTTGGGGTAGTTTATTCAATTGACGTGAGTTTGCAAGTAGCTTGCCGCTGGTCAAACCACGAAATTCGCCAAACTTCGGCGTACTATCGCAAATTTGAACAGAACTCACGACAAATTGATTACACCATGTACATCCCGCCATTAACATGCAGGGTTTCACCGGTGATATAGGCTGCTTCATCGGAAGCCAAGAATACCACAGCGGCGGCAATCTCTTTCGGATCACCCAGACGAGCGGCAGGAACCTGGCTCATGATGCCGGCACGTTGCTCTTCGTTCAGGGCGCGAGTCATGTCGGTTTCGATGAAACCGGGGGCAACCGCGTTGACCGTGATACCACGGGAGGCCACTTCACGTGCCAGCGATTTGGTAAAGCCAACCAGACCCGCCTTGGCGGCTGCATAGTTGACCTGACCGGCATTGCCCATGGTACCAACGACGGAACCGATGCTGATGATGCGACCATTGCGCTTCTTCATCATCGCCCGCAGAACCGGTTTGCTCAGGCGGTAGAGTGAGGTCAGGTTGGTATCGATGATCTCGTTCCACTCGTCATCTTTCATCCGCATCAACAGGTTGTCGCGGGTGATACCAGCGTTGTTGATCAGGATGTCGATATCGCCGAAACGCGCCTTGATGGCAGCGAAAACGGCTTCGATGGATTCCTGGCTGGTCACGTTCAGTGCCATGCCGCAACCATTTTCGCCCAAGTAAGCGCTGATTGCCTCAGCACCGCTCTCGCTGGTCGCTGTGCCGACGACTTTGGCGCCACGGGCCGCGAAAGTTTCGGCAATTGCACGGCCGATGCCACGACTGGCACCGGTCACCAACACAACCTTATCGGTAAAGCTCATTACTTGCTCCTGTTTACTTGATCTGGGCCAGTGCCTGCTCGAAAGAGGCTGCATCGTTGGCGTGAATACCTTCCACGCGCTTGTCGATGCGCTTGGCGAGCCCGGTCAATACCTTGCCCGGCCCCATCTCGATTTCGAGGGTAACGCCCTCATTGGCCATCCGCTCGACAGTCTCGGTCCAACGAACCGGGCTGAACAGCTGACGCACCAGTGCTTGCTTGATGGCAGCCGGATCCTGTTCACAGGATACGTCGACATTATTGATGACCGCGATGGCAGGAACCTTGATCTCGATCCCGTCCAGCGCAGCTGCCAGTTTTTCTGCGGCAGGTTTCATCAGCGCACAGTGGGATGGCACAGAGACCGGCAGCGGCAGCGCACGCTTGGCGCCCGACTCTTTCATCAGCACATTGGCACGCTCGACAGCCTCTTTGTGGCCAGCGATAACCACCTGGCCCGGAGAGTTGAAGTTGACCGGAGAAACCACCTGCCCCTCAGCCGCTTTTTCGCAGTTAGCAGCAATAGTGTCGTTGTCCAGACCGATGATGGCAGCCATGGCACCAGTACCTTCCGGTACCGCTTCCTGCATGGCCAGACCACGCAGCTCGACCAGTTTGACGGCATCGGTAAAGGCCAGCGCACCGCTGCAAACCAGAGCGGAATACTCACCCAGACTGTGACCAGCCATGACGGAAGGCGTTGCCCCTCCCTGCTGTTGCCACAGACGCCACAGTGCGACAGAAGCAGTCAGCAGTGCGGGCTGGGTACGCCAAGTTTTGTTCAGCTCTTCGGCCGGACCGTTCATTACCAGTGCAAACAGGTCATAACCCAGCACCTGGCTCGCCTCGGCGAAGGTCTCCTTGATCACTGCATGTTGCTCGGCCAGCTCGGCCAGCATGCCCACGGTTTGGGAGCCTTGTCCCGGGAAGGCAATGGCAAATTGGGTCATCATTGATTCCTTTTAGATAAGCAAAAATGAAATCGTTGCGGGATGACAGCACTCGCTCATCCCGCTTTGGATCAGAGGCGAACCAGCGCCGAGCCCCAGGCAAAACCGCCGCCAAAGGCTTCCAGCAAGACCAGCTGGCCCGGTTTAATCCGGCCATCCCGCACCCCTTCATCGAAGGCGATAGGGACGGACGCAGCAGAGGTATTGCCGTGCTTGTCGAGGGTCAACACTACCTTGTCGAGGCCCATGCCGAGTTTCTTGGCTGTGGCGCTGATGATGCGGAAGTTGGCCTGATGGGGCACCAGCCAGTCCAGCTCGCTCGGCTCGAGACCGGCAGCTGCCAGCGTCTCAGTCACGATCTCGCTCAAACGGGTGACTGCCACTTTGAACACATCGTTGCCCTTCATGTACATGTAGGCTTCGAGTTCGGCGCCCGGCATCCCGCGACGGGGTTGCGGCAGCTTGAGCAAATCGCCATAACGGCCATCGGCATGAAGATGGGTGGAGAGAATGCCCGGTGTTTCGCTGGCACCAATCACCACGGCACCGGCCCCATCACCAAAAATAATGATGGTGCCGCGATCTTCCGGATCGCACATGCGCGACAGCACATCGGCGCCAACGACCAGCACGTGGCGGGCGGCACCGGATTTGACGAACTGATCGGCAATGGAGAGTGCGTAGGTAAAGCCGGCGCAGGCTGCCGCCACGTCAAAGGCAGGGATCCCCTGTACACCCAGTAGCCCTTGCAGTTCGCAAGCAGCTGCCGGAAAGGCGTTTTCTGCGCTGGTGGTGGCCAGCACAATCATGTCGAGATCGGCCGCAGTCAGGCCTGCGGCATCCAGGGCCCGCAGGGCGGCCTGGTAAGAGAGGGTGGCAACAGTCTCATCAGCACCGGCAATGCGGCGCTCACGGATCCCGGTGCGTTCCACGATCCACTCGTCACTGGTCTCAACCATCTGCTCGAGATCGGCGTTGGTACGCACTGAACTCGGCAGGTAGCTGCCAGTACCCAGAATTTTGCTATGCATAGAGTTCTTATAGGTCCCTGTCGGAAAAGACAGCTTCAAGGCGATCTGCTATTTGCAGTGGAAGTTGATGTTTGGCCTCTTGTGCGGCCAGCAGGATCGCATTACACAGGGCGCGCCGCTCGGCTCGCCCATGACTTTTTACCACAATGCCGCGCAATCCTAACAGACTTGCCCCGTTATACTGGTCGGGGTTCAAGTATGAAAAACGCCGTTTGAACATAAAACCGGCGATCCGGCCAAGAAAAGTGCGCTTCTTGCGGGGATATCCCGCCAGCTGAGCCATCATTCGCACTACCCCCTCGGCCGTTTTGAGGGCGACATTGCCAACAAAACCGTCGCAGACAATCACATCGCACTCACCGCTGAAGATGCGATCCCCTTCAATGAAACCGACATAGTTGAGTGCGTTGCACTGGCGCAACAATTCGGCACTGTGACGCACCAGATCATTGCCCTTGATCTCCTCTTCCCCGATATTGAGCAAGGCAACTCGAGGAGAAGCGATGCCTTCGACTTTCTCGGCCACAACGGAGCCCATCACCGCAAATTGAAGCAAGGTATCCGCATCACAACTGACGTTGGCGCCGAGATCCAGCATCACGGTGCGCTTGCCGCTCAATGTCGGTAGCGCCTTGATAAGTGCCGGTCTATCGACCCCGGGCAGAGATTTGAGCACGCACTTGGCCATCGCCATCAACGCGCCGGTGTTGCCGGCGCTCACGCAGGCATCGGCCTCACCGGCTTTCACCAGATTGAGTACCACCCGCATGGAGGAGTCTTTCAGAGTACGCAGCGCCACGATCGGTTTATCGCCCATGCCAACCACCTGGGATGCATGTACGAAACGGACGCGGGGATGATTCAGCAAGCCATGTTGCTGCAGCAGAGAGGAGGTCTGATGTTGGTCTCCGACCAGGATCAGTTTTAGCTGGGGTAAAAGAGACAGTGCCTGCACGGCGGCAGGCACTGTTTCCGAGGGGCCAATATCTCCCCCCATGATGTCTAGCGCGACAGTTTGCGTAGACAAAGGCAATCCTTAAGCGATTACCTTTTTACCGCGGTAGAAACCATCGGCAGTCACGTGGTGACGACGATGGATTTCGCCACTGGTCTGATCAACAGTCAGGGCAGCGGTGGTCAGCGCATCGTGGGAACGACGCATGCCACGCTTGGCACGGGTTTTACGGTTCTGTTGTACGGCCATTGTAGGCTAACTCCTAAATTCACTTACGTTTAAGCTCTTCAAGAACTGCAAAGGGATTCGGCCGCTCATCAGCAGGTTCGATTTCACCCCAAGTCATCTCCATGTTACCGCGGGGACAAGCATCCAGAGAATGCATGGCTACCTGAGGCAACGAGAGGATGAGTTCATCCTCCAAGATTTGATGAAGGTCCATCTCGCCGTTTTCGTCCAACTCAATGGGCTCATAAGCTTCCGGCAGTTCTTCCTCGTTTGTTCTTTCGAACAGCGGAGTGTAGATAAATTCAGCTTCACAGAGATGCTCAAAAGTCTCTCCGCAACGTTGGCAAACCAGATCGACCTTGGCATGGGCAGTGCCTTTCATAACGGTCAACTTCTGGACATCTTTGCCAAAGTGCAGCGACACCTCGATATCACTCCGCAAGCCAGCGGTTGATTCCTCCAGCCTGGGCATCTGCGACTTTTCCACTATCCCGACATAATCGAGCAGCTTCAAGGCACTACGGACTGGATCAACCTTAACGGGCAACTTCACCTTTTGCATAGGGCGCGAATAATATAGGTCCAACAACTGATAGTCAAAGGAAAAAGTCCTTACCGCCGATGATTTTAACGCCACAAGTCCCTAGAATGCCGGTACTTGCTTTCATCGGTATTCGGATTATGCCACAGAATCTTATCCTCGCCTCAACTTCTCGCTATCGCAAAGCCCTGCTGGAGAAGCTTGGCCTCCCCTTTGAATGTGCGGCTCCCGACGTAGATGAACGACCACTGCTAGATGAATCCGCTCAGGAGCTGGTGGCCCGACTTGCCCGGGCAAAGGCCCAGGCCATTGCAAATAGTCGTGATCACGGGCTGATCATCGGTTCTGATCAGGTGTGTGTCTGCAATGGCCGCATCCTCGGCAAACCGGGCTCCATCGACAATGCCATAGCACAGCTGATGGCGGCTCAGGGGCGCAGCGTCACCTTTTACACCGGCCTGTGCGTACTTAACGCTGCAACCAATGAGATTCATCAATTGATTGAACCGTTTACAGTTCACTTTCGCGATCTCGACGAAACCGCCATTCGCCGCTATGTAGAGGCTGAACTACCCCTCGATTGTTCTGGCAGCTTCAAATGCGAAGGGATGGGGATCGTGCTATTCAAGGGGCTGGAAGGGCGTGATCCTAACGCCTTGATCGGTCTGCCGCTGATCGGCCTGATCGAGCTGCTGGAGCGCCACGGCATCGCCCTGCCCTGATGGTGGGCGAATGGATGAGCTAGAAGATATATAAAAGGCCCGGTCAATTGACCGGGCCTTTTATCAATCAGATTGATGTCACTCAAGAAGTGAGACGTTTACAACAACGTGCGAAGAGCCGTCATAGAGTCAACCACTGCCACTGGCTCGTAACGACTGAGGGCCTCGCTGCTATCCACCCCCCAGGTGACGCCAATGCGCGGCATGACGATTGCCTCGGCCATCGCCATATCGTGAACAGAGTCGCCAATCATTACGGCCTGCCTAGGTGAAAGCCCCAGTTCAGCCAGGATCTGCTCAAGCATCAGCGGATCAGGCTTGGATCGAGCCTCATCGGCCCCACGACTGGTCACAAACGACGGGCGCAGCCCGGTCTCATCCAATACCCGATCCAGCCCACGGCGTGATTTACCGGTCGCGACGGCCAGTTGCAGGCCCCGTGACCGCCAGTCATGCAGCAGCTCCCCTGCCCCGGCAAACAGCGAACTGGGGGTGGTGTCGTGCAGATAGTGATGACGATAACGATCGATGAGTGTGGCAATCTGGCGCTCATCAATGGCGGTGCCACTGTCGCTACGTAAAGGGAACAGGCGGGACATGGCGACATCGAGGCTCAATCCGATGATCTGCCGGATCTGGGCTGGTGCAGGTACCGCCAGCTCACAATCTCTGGCGGCCCCTTGAACACAGGCAACAATCCGGCCCACCGAATCCATCAGGGTACCGTCCCAATCGAAAATGGCGAGCCGGATATCCTGCATCAGCGTGGCAAGCCGTTGAGGAAGTTGTCGAGTTCAGGTGCCAGTGGCGCTTCTACCTGCATTTCGCGACCATCGCCTGGATGGGTGAAGCTGAGCTTCCAGGCATGCAAAAAGAGCCGTTTCAGCCCTTGGCTGCGCATTTTCTCGTCAAACGCTGCTTCACCGTACTTATCGTCACAGGCGATCGGGTGACCGGCATGCAGGGTGTGCACGCGGATCTGGTGTGTACGACCGGTGATGGGGCTGCACTCGACCAGGGTCGCTTCGGCAAATTGACGCACGATACGGAAACGGGTTTCGGAAGGCTTGCCATCCGCGCTGACCCGCACCACCCGCTCACCGGATTGCAGATCGTTCTTGCGTAGCGGTGCGTTGACAACCTTGACGTGAGCCTGCCATTTGCCGCGAACCAGCGCCAGATACTGCTTGCGCATGGTCTTGACGCGCAACTGCTCATGCAGGCTGCGCAGGGCGCTGCGTTTTTTAGCAACCAGCAGTACGCCTGAGGTATCGCGATCGAGACGGTGAACCAGTTCGAGGAAACGGGCTTCCGGACGCAGGGCGCGCAGCCCTTCAATCACGCCAAAGCTCAGGCCGCTGCCACCGTGTACGGCCATGCCGGAGGGCTTGTTCAGCACGATCATGGCATCGTCTTCAAACAGGATCTGGCTCTCCAGACGCTGGATAACACTCAGGTTGGCGGATGGCAGCTCATTTTTTTCAGCGACGCGAACGGGAGGAACCCGCACCTCATCGCCTGCGCAGAGTTTGTACTCCGGTTTGATGCGCTTTTTGTTTACTCGCACTTCACCTTTGCGAAGGATGCGATAGATCAGGCTCTTGGGGACGCCCTTTAGCTGAGTCTTGAGAAAATTGTCGATGCGCTGCCCGTCATGCTCAGCTTCGATGGTGAGCAGCTGCACTTGTTGATGTATCTGTGTCATGGCGCGGATTTTACCACTGCCAGCGCCCCTTGGCTGCTGGTTTGTTGAAAAATGGCGCCTTGCTATAAAAGAGGTTTAAATGGGATAATAAACAAGGTTTTGTCATTGTGTTCAAGCCTTGTACTAAGTGGCCAAAAAGTATGCCACCCAATCCCGAAACACCGTGTATACAAGAACATGACGGTTCCCGGGTGCGAGGTACAACGCATGGAGAACACAAACATCACCGTTTATTTGTCTCCATTTCGGCATCCTTATTCATTCCTTCTCGAGAAGTGATGACCAGAACGCCCTTAGTTTGCGCCTCATGCATACCCCAACCGGGAGGTTGCCCCAGTATGCTGAAGACCCGAGGCCGGCGCTGGCAGGACCCAGATGGAGGAAATCAAAATGACACAATAATGAGAACTCAATGAAAAGAATGCTTATCAACGCGACTCAAGAAGAAGAGTTGCGCGTAGCGCTGGTTGACGGACAACAGCTCTACGATTTGGATATTGAAAGTCCGGGACACGAGCAGAAGAAAGCGAACATTTACAAGGGTAAGATCACCCGCGTAGAACCCAGCCTTGAAGCTGCTTTTGTCGACTACGGCGCCGAGCGCCACGGTTTCCTGCCGTTGAAGGAGATCGCCCGCAATTACTTCCCCTCCGGTTACTCCTATCAGGGTCGTCCCAACATCAAAGAAGTGGTCCGCGAAGGTCAGGAAGTTATCGTCCAGATCGACAAGGAAGAGCGTGGCACCAAGGGTGCAGCCCTCACCACCTTTATCAGCCTGGCAGGTAGCTACCTGGTACTGATGCCCAACAACCCCCGTGCAGGTGGTATCTCCCGCCGCATCGAGGGTGATGAGCGGACTGAACTGAAAGAAGCCCTGAGTGGATTGACCGTGCCGGAAGGCATGGGCTTGATCGTGCGTACCGCCGGTGTGGGCAAGTCGCCAGAAGAGCTGGAGTGGGATCTGAACGTCCTGCTCAATCACTGGGACTCCATCCACAAGGCCTCCCAAGAGCGCGCGGCACCGGTGCTGATCCACCAGGAAAGCAACGTCATCGTGCGTGCCATCCGTGACTATCTGCGTCGCGATGTGGGCGAGATCCTGATCGACAATCCGGTGATTTTCGAACGTGCCAAGGCCCATATCGAGCTGGTACGTCCCGATTTCCTCAACCGTGTGAAGCTGTACAAGGGTGAAGTTGCCCTGTTCAATCACTTCCAGATTGAGAGCCAGATCGAATCAGCCTTCCAGCGTGAAGTGCGCCTCCCCTCCGGTGGCAGCATCGTTATCGATCCGACCGAAGCACTGACCTCCATCGATATCAACTCCTCCCGCGCCACCAAGGGCGGCGATATCGAAGAGACTGCGCTGCAAACCAACCTGGAAGCGGCCGACGAAATTGCCCGTCAATTGCGTCTTCGCGACCTGGGTGGCCTGATCGTTATCGACTTCATCGATATGACGCCGGTTCGCCATCAGCGCGAAGTGGAAAACCGTCTGCGTGAAGCGGTTCATCAGGATCGTGCCCGCATCCAGCTGGGCCGGATCTCCCGTTTCGGTCTGCTGGAGATGTCTCGCCAGCGTCTGCGTCCCTCCCTCAACGAATCCAGCAGCCATATCTGCCCCCGTTGCCAGGGTCAAGGCGTGATCCGTGACAACGAATCCCTCGCCCTGTCTATCCTGCGTCTCATCGAAGAAGAGGCCATGAAGGACAACACCGAACAGGTTCACGGTCAGGTGCCGGTGGATGTTGCAGCCTATCTGCTTAACGAGAAGCGTGCTGCCATCGCCAGTCTGGAACAGCGAAATGATGTGCGTGTTTACATCATTCCGAACCAGCATCTGGAAACTCCGCACTACGAAGTGACCCGCATTCGTCAGAACGAGATCCCGGAAGCGGCCAGCTATGAGCTTAAAACCGAGATTGCCAAGCCGGTCTACCAGCCGAAGCAAGCTCAGGTGATCGAGCGTGAACAACCGCTGCTGCAAGGCTTTGCCCAGCCGACTCAACCCGCGCCGGTTGCAGCTCAGCAGCAGACAGCCCCGGCCGTTGCCGCTGCACCTGCCGAAGCAGGTTTCTTCAGCAAGCTGATCAAGGGCATTACCGGTCTGTTCAGCAGCGATGCTGCCCCTGCCGAAGTTAAAGCGCCCGCCGAGAAACCGGCTGCTCGCGAAGCACGCAAGGAAGAGGGTCAGCGTCATCAGCGCGAAGAAGGTCGTGGCCGTGGTCAGCGTCCTCGTCGTGACGACAACCGTGGCAACCGCAACAATGCGGAAGCTGGTGAGAAACGTGAAAATGGCAATCGCGAAGGTGGTGAAAACCGCAATCGTCGTCCTCGTAAAGAGCGCGAGCCCCGTCAGGAACGTGAAGTTCGCACTGAACAGCGGATGGAACGTGAACCACGCGAAGCGCGTCAAGAACGTGAGCCCCGTGCTCCGCGCCCTGCTCGTGAGCCACGCGCTCCCCGTGAGCCTCGTGCCGAGGTTGTCGTTGACGCGGTGGAAACCGTTGATGCCATCGAACCACGTCAGGAAAAAGAGCAGAAAGTGGCTGAGCGCCGCGAACGTCGCCAGCTGCGCAAGCAGATCCGCGTTGATGTTGCTGCGAGCGACACCCCTGCCCTGCCTGTCGTAGAAGAGGTTCAGGTTGCAGCCGTTGAGACTGGCGACCAGGATGAGCAGGCCGAAGGTCAGCGCCGTTCCCGCCGTACTCCGCGCAGCCAGCGCATCGAAGGCCAACGTCGCAAGCGTATTAATGAAGAAGCACGTAGCCAGCGTGATGAAGAGCAACAAGCCGAGCCTACTCTGACTACCGCCGCCCAAGCCGATATCGCCAAAGCGCAGGTTGAAGAGCCGGTAGTGCCAGTTGTTACCATCCCGAGTGCTGAAGCTGTCGCTGCAGCTCTGCAAGCCTCTGCTGCGCTGACCGAACACGTGGTTGTCGAAGCCGTTGCTGAGGAGTCTGCTGAACAGGCTCATGCGGTACAGACCGAAGTGGCCGCAACACCTGTTGTTGATACCGTAGAAGTGGAAGCCCCTGCTGTCGCAGTAGTTGAAGCAACTCAGGTTGAGATTACACAAGCTGAACAACCTGCTGAAGTTGTTGCCGAAGCTCCGGTTGCCGCTGTTGAAGCAGTTGAGGTCACCGAAGCTGTAACTACTGCACCTGTTGCTGAAGAGCCGGTAAAAGTTGTAGCTGAAGAGACTCCCGTAGCCGTAACCAAGCAGGTTAAGCATGGTGCCGGTCTGTTGGCCCGAGCTCGCAAGGCATCTGCGCCGATGGCAACCCCTGCCGAAGTCCCTGCCCTGCCCGCTCGTGAACCGATGGACTATCCGCCTCTGGTTCGTGGCGAAGTGGTTAGCTCAGGCCGTCACGGCGGTAGCACCGCAGCAGTCAATGTGGCTTCCTGCCCGGCAGGTCGTCCTTAATAGTTCCTGTTGTTGGAACAAGCAAAGAGCCACACATTGTGTGGCTCTTTTTTATGGGTGACATTCACCTAGTTATCAGTTGCCAATGCGTCTGTGTAATACCGATATCGGAGACCATTTGGCTGAGGGCAAGATCGTCATTGAGCCACGGCCCGGTGTAGAACGGATCTGTGACGTCCTAGGTTTATTCCCTGAAAACTAAAGACTTCCTAAGTTTTTTACCTGAATTCTATTTATTCGAAATGTGGTCACAAAGGTTAAAGTTACAAACTAGTTTGTTGGCATATGAAACTCATCCGTCATGCGCCCAATAGTACATCTCTCGCTCCAGTTCCGATTCATTTTTGCTGAGCCGTTGATTGCACCTTGAACTGTCAATGTGATTTAGATATCAGGAATCTATCCACTTATCCAGATGAAGTCCGCTCCATATAAAACCACAATCCGACTTACATCTGGAATAGTGTTATAGATTGAGCCAAATACTATGCCCAAGTATATGACGCTGCAAATGCAGCTTATGTAATCGTATATTTTGTAGCGGTAACTTTCTGGCTGGAGGTTACAGTTAGCCCTCCCCTCCGCTAATTAAATCTACTAACCAGATAACCTGGGTTCCTGTTAATAGAAATCCCTGATGCCGATTGGAGAACGATTGACTACGGGGCTCTTGCTCATGTCTATGTGTGAAATACTCTCTATTGACTGGGTATCGCAGAATAAAGCGAGCTGCAATAAACACCGATCAGGGTTGTATATAAAAAACAACAAGCCACACTGTGTGGCTTTTGCTTGTGCCAGAACGAGATATCCCTCCCCCACCCTACTTGTTAGTCGTCGCTCTTCATAATATCAATCTGAATTAGCAGGATGCTGCAGGCTCTAATCGATAGGAAAAAAGGGGGATGGAACTCATGTCGAAATAAAAAAGGGCCCGAAGGCCCTTTGGTATATAAACGCTTGAAGACATTATGCGAACAGATGATGGCTGATGATAAAAAGACCACCAGAGAGCAGCATGGTCAGCGGCAGGGTAAGCACCCAGGCCATCAGGATGGTCTTGATAGTCTGGCTTTGCAGGCCTGACTTGTTGGCCACCATGGTACCCGCCACCGCAGAGGAGAGAATGTGAGTAGTCGATACCGGCATACCGGTCAGACTGGCAATACCGATGGAGCTGGCTGCCGTGATTTGGGCCGCAATCCCCTGGCTATAGGTCATACCGGTAGAACCGATCTTCTCACCAACGGTGTGAACGATACGACGCCAGCCCACCATGGTGCCGCAACCCAGCGCCATCGCGATGGAGACGATCACCCAGGTCGGAGCGTATTCGGCAGTCGCGGTCAGATCCTTGCGCCATTTGGCCAGATCGGTCAGCTCCTTGGCCGGCAGAGAGAGTTTGGAAACCTTACGTGCGGTGTCATCGATACAGAGCAGCAGACGACGCACTTCACGGCGATCGGTCAGGCTCATCTCTTCATAGGTACGTACAGCACCAAGACGGGCATCCAGAGTGTTCATTGCTTGCAGCACGCTGTCTGCTGAACAGTGAGTCATCAGCTCTTCTTGCACAGCAGAGGCTGAGTTGAAGTTGATAACACCACTTACCGCATCCTGATTGCGCTTGTAGATTTCCATGATGCGCTGGTTGGCATCCTGGGTACGATCCAGATCATAAGAGCGGCTATTCATGTCCAGCGCGAAGTAGGCTGGCGCCATGCAGATCAGCACCAGCATTACCAGACCGATGCCCTTCTGGCCATCGTTGGAGCCATGCACAAAGCTCACCCCCATCGCAGAAGCAACCAGAGTGAGGCGAGCCCAGAATGGCGGGTGCTTCTTGCCATCAACAAGTTGACGCTCTTCCGGGGTCTTGTGGATTTTGTTGCTGGTCCAGATGCGTTTCATAACCAGCAGCAGCAGCGCTGCCACGATGAAACCGATGGTGGGAGAGATGATCAGGGAGAGCATGATGTCGATCGCCTTGCTCACGTTGATCCCCTCGGTCACCGGCTTGTGGCTGATCCAGGCATAGGCACCGCCTACCCCCAGAATGGAACCGATCAAGGTATGTGAGCTGGAGGCCGGGATCCCGAAAAACCAGGTACCCAGATTCCACACGATGGCGGAAAAGAGCAGCGAGAAGACCATGATCAACCCTTGGGTGGAGTCCATCCCAAGCAGCAGGTCGATGGGCAGCAGATGGACGATGGCATAAGCCACCCCCAGACCGCCAAACATGACACCGAAAAAGTTGAAGATCCCTGATGCCACAACCGCCAGGTGAGCGGGCATCGCTTTGGTGTAGATAACCGTTGCTACCGCGTTGGCGGTATCGTGAAAGCCATTGATGAATTCATAGGCAAGCACAAAAAAAACGGCCAATACCAAACCGATTGACCACCACAAACCCAAACCACTAAACATTTCAAACATAAAAAAAAGCCTGTTTATGAGTTGCGGCGGATTATGCCAGATGGCGGCCAACACCATAGCTATCCGTGAAATATTTCAGCCATAAAAAAAAAGAGCTTTTTGGTAAAAAATATCTTACAGCCAGTCGCCATGCGGCTTGCCAGAGATTAATTAAAGCGAGCAGTTGTTGCCAACAAACAACAAAGTTGCTGACAATTCAGCCAATAAACGTCATTTTCAGCCCCCTTTTTCACCCCCATCAGGCATAAAAAAGCATAAAAATATCGTTTGCCAACCATTCTCATCCGACCAGCAAGGAGCCATCCGTATCTTCGCAGTGCCCGCTCGCCTGCAACATAGCCAAAAAAAGAGGAGCCACTTTGTGCTCCTCTTTCCCAATCATACCTGCCGGCTGCATCAATCCTGGTTGATACGGCTGGCGACAGCACCCTGCTGGCTCTTGTACTTGGCATTTTCCCGCTTGTTGTAAGGGCGGGCAGCGGTGCCTGAGAGCATCTCAAAGTTCAACGCGCCGATCTTCATCTTGGGACGCAGCGCCAGCGGCAATTTGCCGCCATTGTAGAACTCCAGCACGATACGACCGGACCAGCCCGGATCTATACGGTGTGCCGTGACATGCACCATCAGACCGAGACGGGCCAGCGAAGAGCGGCCGTCGAGCCAGCCGACGATATCTGCCGGCAGAGTGACTGATTCATAGGTTACGGCCAGCGCCAGCTGACCCGGGTGCAGATAGAAGGCTTCACCATCGGGGATATGGATCTCGTCGCTCATCACCCGATCGATGGCATCGGCCATCTCGCTGCTCGGGCCGCTCAGATCGATATAGGGAGCGGTATGATCGCGAAACACCCGAAATTCATTACCCAGCAGCACATCGACGCTGACGCCACTGATCCGTTCTACACCGGGCCGTGGCTCAATGACGATCTTGCCCTCATCCAGATGGCGTTCGATATCGGTATCACACAGACGCATTGGGCGACTCTCCTGACTACTTTGTGCTTTAAAAAAGCCGGGCATCACCCGGCTTGTTTCAACTTAACCAATCAACATGTGGCGAATACGCGCCTTGAGCATGTCGATCGCGATACGGTTCTTGCCACCACGGGGCACAATCACATCGGCATACTGCTTGGAAGGCTCGATGAACTGCAGGAACATGGGGCGTACGGTCTTTTGATACTGCTTGAGCACGGAGTCCATGGTCCGGCCACGCTCCTGCACGTCACGCACCAGTCGACGCAGCAGACAGATGTCGAGCGGGGTATCCATAAAGATGGAGGCATCCATCAGGTCGCGCAGACGGCTGTCGGTCAACAGCAGAATACCTTCCAGAATGATCACGCGGCGCGGGGCGAACGGAGTCACCTCGCTCATCCGGGTGTGCTCGGTGTAGGAGTACTGGGGAATGTCTACCGCATCCCCTTTCAGCAATTGACTCAGGTGCTGAACCAGCAGGTCGTGATCCAGCGCATTGGGGTGGTCATAGTTGGTTTTTACCCGCTCTTCCATGGTCAGGTGGGTCTGATCACGGTAGTAGCAATCTTCGGTGATCACACCAATCTGACCTGCACCCAGTTCTGCCACCAGCTCTTCATAAATGGTCTGGGCTATAAGACTTTTGCCAGACGCAGACGCGCCGGCAATACCGATGATCACACACGAATGTTGAGTATCAGACATGACAAATACCTAAAAGAGAAGAGCAGTGGGGATTGTTTAAACCGATCCATTATATGAAAAAGGGTGGGCCATGCCCACCCTCAAATCCCCATCAGGTGACCGACAGCTGATTATTCATCCAGCGCGACAGTATAAAGCGGGGTAGCAATCGGTTTTGCGCTGAAAAAGAGTTCGGCTCCCACCCTGCGCGCCAGCTTCAAATAGGCCTGAGCCAGGCTTCCTTCCGGCGAACTGAAGACGGTCGGGCAGCCATCATCCATGTGCTGGCGGATGTCGATGTGCAGCGGCAGCTGACCAAGCAGCGCCACTTGATACTGCTCTGCCATCTTCTGGCCGCCACCGGTACCGAACAGCGGCTCATGGTGGCCACAGGCGCTGCAGACGTGGTAGCTCATGTTCTCGATGATGCCGAGCACCGGCACATTGACCTTGTGGAACATGGCGATCCCCTTGCGGGCATCGGCCAGCGCCACATCCTGCGGGGTGGTGACGATCACCGCCGCCGAGGTGGGTACCTGCTGGGCCATGGTGAGCTGGATATCGCCAGTGCCCGGCGGCATGTCGACCACCAGATAATCCACCTCGCCCCAGCGGGTCTCATGGAGGATCTGCGCCAGCGCCTTGCTCGCCATCGGGCCGCGCCAGATGGTGGCATCCTGCTCGGAGACCAGATAGCCGATGCTGTTGCTCTTGAGGCCACAGGCCATCACCGGCTCCATCAGCTTGCCGTCATGACTGACCGGGCGCTCCTTGAGGGTGCCCATCATGGTAGGGATGGAGGGGCCATAGATATCGGCATCGAGAATGGCAACCCGCGCCCCCTCCTTTTTCAGGGCCAGCGCCAGGTTGACCGCGGTGGTGGACTTACCCACCCCGCCCTTGCCGGAAGCAACCACGATGATGTTGCGGATCCCCTGCACTGCGTTGAGCCCCTGCGCCCGCGGCATGCTGGCCACATCGATCTCCAATGCCCAATCGATGCGGGAGGCGCCGGTGGCAGCGCGCAATCTGGCGTCGAACTCCTCCTTGAGGGTATCGAGCAGCGACAGCGCGGCAAAGGGCAGCACCAGGCGGACAGAGAGACTTTGATCCTTGCTGATGACGTCGCGCACAAATCCGGCACCGACCAGATCCTTGCTCCAGCCTGCCGGCTTAAATTCGGCGAGGATCTGTTTTACTGAATCAATCACCATTAACTCCTCATTATGTTGTCATTATCTTGAGGTGAACGGTTACCACACACAAATCAGTGGCTTGCCTGTGGTGCTGATGGTGTATCCGGCCAAGCCCGGCACAGCCACAACCCTAGGCAGGCTACCCCCAATTCGGGTAACATGCACGGCACTCTATCATCCCAACAAGCACATCAAGAACGTAATATGGCAACTGATCCTCGTAAAATGCTGGTAACCTGCGCCCTCCCCTATGCCAATGGCTCCATTCACCTTGGCCACATGCTGGAACATATCCAGGCCGATATCTGGGTTCGTTATCAGCGAATGCGCGGTCATCAGGTGCACTTCATCTGTGCCGATGATGCCCACGGCACCCCGATCATGCTCAAGGCACAACAGATGGGGATCACCCCGGAAGAGATGATTGCTGCGGTCTCCAAGGAGCACCAGGCCGACTTCGCCGGGTTCAACATCAGCTTTGACAACTATCACTCCACCCACAGCGACGAAAACCGCGAGCTGGCGGAGCTGATCTATGGCCGCCTGAAAAATGGTGGTTTTATCAAGAGCCGCACCATCTCCCAGCTTTTCGATCCGGAAAAATCGATGTTCCTGCCGGATCGTTTCGTCAAGGGTACCTGCCCCAAGTGCAAGTCTCCGGAGCAGTATGGCGACAACTGCGACAGCTGCGGCGCCACCTACAGCCCGACCGAGCTGATCGATCCGAAATCTGCCGTCTCCGGCGCGACTCCGGTGATGAAGGACTCCGAGCACTTCTTCTTCGACCTGCCGCAGTTTGAAAAATGGCTGGCAGAGTGGGTACGTGGCTCCGGCGCCATTCAGGAAGAGATGGCCAACAAGATGCAGGAGTGGTTCGAAAGCGGCCTGCAGCAGTGGGACATCACCCGTGACGCCCCCTACTTCGGTTTTGAAATTCCGGGGGCCCCGGGCAAGTATTTCTACGTCTGGTTGGATGCCCCCATCGGTTACATGGCTTCTTTCAAGAACCTGTGCAACAAGCGTGGCGACATCGACTTTGACAGCTACTGGAAAGCGGACTCCGACGCCGAGCTCTACCACTTCATCGGCAAGGACATCGCCTATTTCCACTGCCTGTTCTGGCCGTCCATGCTGGAAGGCGCCAACTTCCGCAAGCCGACCAAGGTCAACGTGCACGGCTATGTGACCGTCAACGGCGCCAAGATGTCCAAGTCCAAGGGCACCTTTATCAAGGCATCTACCTACCTGAACCACCTGGATCCGGAGTGCCTGCGTTACTACTACGCCGCCAAGCTCAACAGCCGCATCGACGATCTGGACCTGAACCTCGAAGATTTCGTGCAGCGGGTCAACGCTGACGTGGTCAACAAGCTGGTCAACCTCGCCTCCCGCAACGCCGGCTTTATTGCCAAGCGTTTTGGCGGCAAGCTGGCGGCGACCTGCGCCGAACCCGAGCTCTACGCCGAGTTTGCCAATGCCCGCACCGCCATTGCCGAGGCCTATGAGAGCCGCGAGTTCAGCCGTGCCATCCGCGAAATCATGGCGCTGGCCGACAAGGCCAACCGCTATGTGGACGACAAGGCTCCCTGGGTCATCGCCAAGCAGGAAGGGGCAGATGCCGAGCTGCAAGCGGTTTGCTCCGTCGGTATCAACCTGTTCCGCGTGCTGATGGCCTACCTCAAGCCCGTCATGCCGCTGCTGGCCGAGCGTGCCGAAGCCTTCCTGGCCGAAACCCTCAGCTGGGATGGGATCGAGATGCCGCTGGTCGATCACACCGTTGCACCGTTCAAAGCCCTCTTCTCCCGCATAGAGCCGGCGAAGATTGAAGCCATGATCGAGGCATCCAAGGAAGACTTGGCCAAGGAGCAGGCACCGAAAGTGACAGGCCCGCTGGCTGATGACCCCATCAGCGAAACCATCACCTATGACGACTTTGCCAAGATTGACCTGCGCGTAGCGCTGATCAAGAAGGCCGAAGCGGTACCGGAAGCCGAGAAGCTGCTCAAGCTGCAACTGGATATCGGCGGCGAAACCCGTCAGGTGTTTGCCGGTATCAAGTCCGCCTACAACCCGGAAGATCTGGAAGGCAAACTGACCGTGATGGTGGCCAACCTGGCGCCACGCAAAATGCGTTTCGGCATGTCCGAAGGCATGGTGCTGGCCGCAGGCCCGGGCGGCAAGGATCTCTGGATCCTGGAGCCGCAGGAAGGCGCCCAGCCGGGCATGCGCGTCAAGTAAGCGCATCGACCCGATAAAAAAGAGGCCTGCGGGCCTCTTTTTTGTCTCTGCACTCTTTTAAATCTCTGCGACTCTGCGGATTACTCCCGTTGAGCATCCGGCAAGATGGTTAGAGCGGGCTATCCAGCATCGCCACCTTGAGCCCCACCAGTTCCGCCTGCTGGCAATCGAGGCGGCGCAATCGCGTCACTATCTTGCGCTTGAGTTTGCACCTCACCCTGCGCTGCCGCTTGTTTCCTTTCAGGGCACGCCGCCACTGCCGCCAATCCTGCAACTGCCCGAGCCGCTCCTGCCAATGACTAAAGGCGCTGACCCACTGTGCCTCCCCCGCCCCCAGCTCCAGCAGCAACTCGGCGCCGTAGCGCGCCTGTTTTATCTCAAGGCGCAGATGATGCCAGCGGCGCAGCTGCTGGCGATGGGAGACGTTGCCAGCCGGGTGCTCATCAAGTCGGCTCAATGCCCCATCAAGGCGGCGGGCAAGGTGGCGCCGGTAGTGACGAGCCAGCCCTGAGGTATCGGGAGTTTGCTCCAATGCATCCAGCCAGCGGGCAAGCAGGCCCGAAAAAAGGGGAACCGTTACCCTGGACAAGACGATTGTGGATGACGCGCCAAAGCGCGCGGCGTAAACCTGTGCATCGCGCAGGGCCGAGAGTCGGCCAATGGCCCGCTGCAGCCGTCGTTCCAGTTTTGGATGGCAAAGGGCGGGTCGCCACAATGCGAGCAGCGCCTGCATGCGGCGCGCAGCGATGCGATAACCATGGACATGGGTTTCGCTCGCTTCACGGCGCACAGCGCGAGCAGCATGGCGGTAGCTGGCGACCAGCACCCGGGCCTGCGCCAGCAAGGGATCACGCGTATCGGCAGTCATGATGTCCCCGGCAGATCAGTTGGTATGAAAGCCCTGGCCGCTTGGCGGCAGCGCCTCTTCATACTCCATCCGGGTCACCCGGGCGGTGCGCGGGCCATGTTCCAGCCAGCCCAGCATCATCTGTACCCCCTGCGTCGGCCCGCTGATGAGGATCTCCACCGACCCATCCTCCAGGTTGTAGGCATGGCCGCGCAGCCCCAGCTGCAAGGCACGCTCACGGGTGAAGTAGCGAAATCCGACCCCTTGTACCTGCCCCCACACCCGAATGACAAACGATTGCTCTCCCATTTCTCACACCTTCTGCTTAAGAAAAAAATTCCCGAGACGATAATGTGCCCGACACTCTATCTCTGCAGGATGCAGCTCCATTATGAAAGAAGTTAAATTCCGGTGGGTTGACCGCTATCTCATTCACCTCACCATCAGTGAAAAATTCCACATCGCCTTCTGGCTTCCCCTGCTGATCATCGCCTTTCTCAGCTGGTATCTGCTGGCAAACAGCCACGATCAGGAGATAAACCTCAAGATTAAGCAGTTGCAACAACGGGTCGAGACCACGGCACAACTGGTCAGCCAGCAGCCAACGCTCACTCTGCCAGCCGATCTGCGCATCCAGCCACAAGGGGTGAGCGGACTCGAACAACAGGGCGATCGCTACCACTTCACCGCACCAGCGGGTCAGGCTGGCTATGTGACCGGCGAGCTCGACACCAGTACCTCCTCAATGTGGGATGATCAGGGCACCACGCTCACCATGATTGGGGCGCTGGCTGCCCTGATGGCATTGGTGATCCACTACATGATGACCTTTGTCTCCGGCGCCCTGTACTCCACCAACAAGGCGCTGCAAACCGTGGCCGACGGCGATCTCACCTTCCGCCTCAACTTCTTCCCGGTACGCGACGAGTTCTCTACCCTGGCGGGCAGCATCGACCGCTTTACCGACCGCCAGCATCAGATCGTCAAGCTGGTCGAAGAGTCTGCCGAGGCGCTGACCATGGCCGCCGACGAGTTTCGCGACCACGCCAGTGAAGGCGAAAACATGGCGCGTGCCCAGCGCCAGCACATGGATTCGCTGGCCACCGCCATGGAGCAGATGTCAGCCGCCATTCGCGAAGTGGCGCGCAATGCCAACGACACTCTGCAGCAAACCCGTCAATCGAGCGAAGAGGCGGCCAATGGCGCCAACCGGGTGGCCCGAACCATAGAGGCGATCCGCACCCTGGCCGACGAGATTGGCAATGCCTCCGGTGCAGTCGAGCGCCTGACTCACAATGCCAACCGCATCAACGAGGTGGTAAGCGTCATCAACGCCATCTCCCAGCAGACCAATCTGCTGGCCCTCAACGCCGCCATCGAAGCGGCCCGCGCCGGTGAGCAGGGCCGCGGCTTTGCGGTGGTGGCCGACGAAGTGCGTACCCTCGCCAGCCGCACCCAGCAGGCAACGGTCGAAATCCAGAAGATGATCGAAGAGCTGCAAGCCGGCACCGGCGCTCTTAACGACATCATGGAGAAAACCGTGGGTCGCGCGGCCAGCAGCCAGCAACTCATCAGCGAGGTGGGGCTCGATATCGAGAAGCTGAGCAATCACAGCGATGCGGTGCTGGAGATGAGCACCCAGATCGCCACTTCCAGCGAAGAGCAGAGCTCGGTGGCCGCCGAGATCACCCACAATCTGGATCAGGTACGCCATGAAGCGGCGCAGGTGGAGGAGTCTGCCAGCGCCTCGGTGGCTGGCACGCAGGGGCTGAAAGCCACCGCCAGCGAGCTGACCCGGGCACTCAAGGGGATCCGGATCTGATCTGTCAGTCACATCCGGTTCGGGCACGCTGATGCACCGGGCAGTTTGAGTTTTACCTGCGGGCCACATAGAATGTGGCCCCTTTTCTTTTGACCATCTGGCAAACATCCATGAGCGCTTCCATCTATCTCGTCAAAGGCCGCGAAAAATCCCTGCTGCGTCGCCATCCCTGGATCTTCTCCAAGGGGATCGAGCGGGTTCAGGGCAACCCCATTGACGGCGATACCGTCGAGATCCTCACCCATGACGGCAAATGGCTTGCTCGTGGCGCCTGGTCGGGCAGTTCCCAGATCCGTGCTCGGGTCTGGACCTTCGACAAGGATGAGACCGTCGATCTCGACTTCTTCATCCGTCGCCTCAAATATGCGCAAGAGTCCCGTGACGGGCTCATCAAGCGTCAGGGCCTCACCGGTTATCGCCTCTGCGCCGCCGAATCCGACGGCCTGCCGGGTCTGACCATCGACCGTTATGCCGATTTTCTGGTGTGCCAGATCCTCTCTGCCGGCGCCGAGTTCCAGCGTGAGCTGATAACGCAAGCACTGCGTACCCTCTACCCAGAGTGCAGCATCTATGAGCGCTCCGACGTGGCAGTGCGCAAGAAGGAAGGGCTGAAAGAGCGCACTGGCGTCATCTATGGCGAGACCCCGAACGAGCCGGTCGTCATCGAGGAGAATGGCGGCGTCAAGATCCTGGTGGATATTCGCAACGGCCACAAAACCGGTTTTTATCTGGATCAGCGGGACAACCGTCAGGCTGCCGCCAAGTACACCGAAGGCAAGCGGGTGCTCAACTGCTTCTGCTACACCGGTGGTTTTGGCGTCTATGCCCTCAAAGGCGGCGCCAAGGAAGTGGTCAACGTCGACCTCTCCCAGAATGCGCTGGATATCGCCCGCCAGAACGCCGAGCTGAACGGGTTGGATACCAGCAACACCCAGTTTGTCCGCCACGACGTCTTCAAGCTGCTGCGTGAATATCGCGAGAAGGGCGAGAAGTTCGACGTCATCGTGCTGGATCCGCCCAAGTTCGCCGAGAGCAAGGCCCAGCTGCTGGGTGCCTGCCGTGGTTACAAGGACATCAACATGCTGGCGTTCCAGCTGCTGGCGCCGGGTGGCGTGCTCTTGACCTACTCCTGCTCCGGCCTGATGGAGCAGAGCCTGTTCCAGAAGATCGTTGCCGATGCAGCGCTCGATGCCGGTCGCGATGCCCAGATCCTGGAGCTGCTCTCCCAGGCCTCTGATCACCCCATAGGTACCGCCTATCCGGAAGGCTTCTACCTCAAGGGTCTGGTGGTTCGCGCCCGCTGATCGGCAACCACCCTCCCCTTGTGATCAATCAGGCCCCTTGCGGGCCTGATTGTTTTGCTTCTTAACGCCTATAGACCTGACCCTCGCCCCGTTGACCACCCTCTCTGCTTTATGGGTGTTCTCTCTCCTCCTCTTTCCCTGCCTGCGTCCTACGTCTTTATCTGTTTAAATTTTTTTGCACAATAACTGCACATTTATGATTTAAATCACACCCGTATGACTCTCTTTTCCGTAGTGTGATCCCGCCTGCGGCAGCCAAGCCGGGGCAACCGTCCCATCAGGAGTGATGGACGGTACAACAACAAAAATCGATGTCAGGCCAAGCTGAACATCACAAGGGATCCCGTTATGAATCAATCATTGCCGCTGTTAACACCGCTGCGGGGCATCGCTGCTCTGATGGTGGTGCTGTTCCATGCCCGCTTGCTGCTCTTTCCCCAGTGGATGGAGTCGCTCGCAGGCCACACCCAACTCATCGAGAATGGCTACCTCTGGGTCGACCTGTTCTTTATTTTGAGCGGCGTGGTGCTGGCCCATGTCTATGGCGAGGCCTTCACCCGCACGCCACGTACCGTGAGCTATGGCCGTTTTCTCTGGCTGCGGCTGACCCGCGTCTACCCCCTCTATCTGGTGACCCTGCTGCTGCTGGTCGGCTGGGAGCTTTACAAGGCGCAGCACGGGGTGGGCTTCTACGCCGGCCCCTTGTTCAAGATGTGGGAGTGGGAAGGGATGCCCCCCTTCGGCTCCCCCTTCACCCCGGCCGAGGCGTTGCCGAGCGCCTTCCTGCTGCTACAGGTGGTGACCGATCACGGGCTGACCTGGAACTTCGCAGCCTGGTCGCTCAGCGTGGAGTGGATCAGCTACCTGCTGTTCCCGCTGCTGATTCCGCTCGCGGTCACCCGCAGTCGCTGGAGCCATCTCGCCCCCCTGCTGGCGCTGACGGTGCTGGCCTTTATCGTGCACAGTCGCGGCACCCTGGATGTCACCAGCGGCGCCTTGGCGGTGGGGCGCGGGGTGAGTGAATTTGTGCTCGGCCTCTGGCTGCTGCCGAGGGTCAAGGCCGCAAAAGGCTTGCCCATGATGAAGCGAGATCTGCCGCTGCTGGTCGCCTTTGTGCTGCCCTTCGCGCTGATGCAGTTCACCATGACGCCGCAGCTGACACTGCTGCTGATCGCCTCCTACGTGCTGCTGATCTGGATTGCCGCCTGCCAAGGCGATCGCCAAAGCCCGCTGCTGCACCTCCTGGATAACCGCTTCACCAACTGGCTGGGGGATCTCTCCTACTCCATCTACCTGCTCCATGCGCTGGTGCTGCTCACCGGCTGCGAGCTCATCCACTATCTGGCGCCGGGGATCACCGAATGGTGGTATGGCCAGACCAACCCGCTGCTGGGGGTGGTGGCAACCTTGCTGATGCTGGCGGTGCTGATCGGCCTCTCGGCGCTGAGCTACAACCTGCTGGAGCGGCCACTGCAACGGCGCCTGCGCCGCTGGGGTAAGGCTCGCCAACCGGTGCTGGAGCAAGCCGGCTAACCCGTTTTCGCCCGCTGATTGCCTCGCAGAGGTTAGGCCAACCTCTGCGGGCAAATCCGCGAGTGCTCTCCCCCTGCCGATAATTGAGTGGCTCATGCCAGCGCCCTCCTCCCTTACCCTCCACCTGCCAATCCCCTTCGCTTCGTGTGAATTCCTGTTCGAACCGGAGGGGGCATTTGTGGCATAATGCCCTGTCGTGTGGCCCTTGGCGGGGCTGTGTTGGCGCATCTGTCGCCTCTTCTTCCCCGTCCTACCCGGCAGCCCTGCGTGACTGCCTGACATCACTGCTTCCAGAAGCAGCCAAGGCCACCTATTTTTGCGGCTCTTTACATGACGGTAGATGGCCGCGCATTGACCAAGATGGCTCCCGCAGAGCCTCTGCACACGGTGCACAAACAAGGGGTAAGTATGTCTTCCATTCGTCTGACCCAATACAGCCACGGCGCTGGCTGTGGCTGCAAAATCTCTCCCAAGGTGCTCGACACCATTCTCAAGAGCCAGATCCCGGGCTTCAACGACCCGACCCTGATCGTTGGCAACAGCAGCAAGGATGACGCGGCCGTGGTCGATATCGGCAACGGTCAGGGCATTGTCTCCACCACCGACTTCTTCATGCCCATCGTCGATGACCCCTTCACCTTTGGCCGCATCGCCGCCACCAATGCCATCAGCGATATCTACGCCATGGGCGGCAAGCCCATCGTTGCCATTGCCATCCTTGGCTGGCCCATCAATACCCTGGCGCCGGAAGTGGCCCAGCAGGTGATCGACGGCGGCCGTCAGGTGTGCCACGAAGCGGGGATTTCGCTGGCCGGTGGTCACAGTATCGATGCCCCCGAGCCCATCTTCGGCCTTGCAGTCACCGGTATCGTGCCCCTTGACGCCATCAAGCAGAACGACACCGCCAAGGTGGGTGACACCCTCTATCTGACCAAGCCCCTCGGCATCGGTATCCTCACCACCGCCCAGAAGAAGGGCAAGCTGAAGCCTGAACACGAGCAACTGGCCCCCAACGCCATGTGCACTCTCAACAAGATTGGCCAGCGCTTTGCCGAGCTGCCGGGTGTCCACGCCATGACCGACGTCACCGGTTTTGGTCTGGCGGGCCATCTGCTGGAGATGTGCGAGGGATCCAATGTCAGCGCCCGCCTCGACTTCAAGGCGCTGCCGCTGCTGGACGAGGTGGATTACTACCTCGCCGAGGGCTGCGTACCGGGCGGGACCCTGCGCAACCACGACTCCTACGGCCACAAGCTCGATGCCATGGACGATCGCACCCGCAACATCATGTGCGATCCGCAAACCAGTGGCGGCCTGCTGGTCGCCGTGGGGAAAGAGAGCGAAGCCGAGCTGCTCGCCATCGCGCGCGAAGATGGCCTTGCGCTCTCGCCCATCGGCCAGATCAAGCCCCTTGAGGGCTCCCGCTTTATCGAGATTGTCCAATGAGTGAATTGCCACTGGCCACGGACTACGCCCAACTCTTTTTGGACGATGTGCCGTTGATTGATGTGCGCGCCCCCATCGAGTTCAAGGAGGGGGCCTTCCCCTGCTCGACCAATCTGCCCTTGATGACAGACGATGAGCGCGCCCAGGTGGGGACCTGCTTCAAGAAGCAGGGTCAGGCCGCCGCCATTGAGCTTGGACACAAGCTGGTGGGGGGAGCAGTACGTGCCGAGCGACTCGAAGGCTGGCTGGCGCAGTTGCGCCAGCAGCCCGATGCCGTGCTCTACTGCTTTCGCGGCGGCCTGCGCTCGCAAACCGTACAACAGTGGCTGGCTGAAGCGGGGATGACTCGCCCCCGCGTCGCCGGGGGCTACAAGGAGCTGCGCCGTTTCCTGATCGACACCCAGGACAAGGCCTCTGCCGAGTGTCACTGGAGCGTGCTGACCGGCATGACCGGCTCCGGCAAGACCCATATGCTCGATCAGGTGACCCAGGCGGTGGATCTGGAGGGGCACGCCCATCACAGGGGCTCCTCCTTCGGTCAACTGCCCGGCGGCCAGCCCAGCAACATCAACTTTGAAAACAACCTCGCCATCGAACTGCTCAAGCGCCGCCATCGCGGCGAGCAGACCTTCGTGGTCGAGGACGAGAGCCGCCTGATCGGCCGCTGCTGCCTGCCCCTCTCCCTCCATGAGGCCATGAGTCAGGCACCGCTGGTGGTGGTGGACGTTCCGCAAATCGCTCGGGCCGAGCAGATCCGTGAAGATTACGTGCACGATCTCTGGCTGCGCTATCAAGCCATGTATGGCCAGGAATCCGGCTGGCCGCTGTTTGCTGCCTACCTCACCGATGCGCTGGCCCGCCTCAAGCGCCGCCTCGGCGATCAGGCCCACCGCGAGCTGGATGCCCTGATGCAAACCGCCCTCACCGAGCAGGAAAAGAGCGGCGATACCGCGCTGCATCTGGCCTGGATCACGTTGCTGCTGACCCGCTACTACGACCCCATGTATCTCTATCAGCTTGGCAACAAGCAAGAGCGCATCGTGTTTCGCGGTGACAAGCAGGCCTGCCTCGACTATTTCGCCGAGCAGCATGCCAGCGCGCTGCGCGGCTGACCCATCCCAAGAGAGGAACTCTATGTTGAAATTCGAGGTGATCCCGGTCACCCAGTTCGCCCAAAACTGCTCCCTCATCTGGTGTGACGAGACCCATCAGGCGGCCCTGATCGATCCGGGCGGCGAAGCGGACAAACTGCTGGCCGCCATCGCCAAGCGTGGCCTGACCCTGACTCACATCCTGCTGACCCACGGTCATCTGGATCATGTGGGTGCCGCCGCCGAACTGCGGGAAAAAACCGGCGTCGCCATTACCGGCCCCCACAAGGAGGACGCCTTCTGGCTCGACATGCTGCCCCAGCAGAGCCAGATGTTCGGCTTCGCCCATACCCCCGCCTTCACGCCGGATCGCTGGCTTGAGCAGGGTGACAAGGTGCAGCTTGGCCAGTGCGAGCTGGATGTCTACTTCTGCCCCGGCCACACCCCGGGCCATATCGTGCTGCTCTCCCAAGCCGAGCAGCTCGCCTGGGTTGGCGACGTGCTCTTTGCCGGCAGCATCGGCCGCACCGACTTCCCCCGTGGCGATCACGGGACGCTGATAAAGTCGATCACCAAGACCCTGCTGCCGCTGGGTGACGAGATCGTCTTTATCCCGGGCCACGGCCCCAGCTCCACCTTCGGCCGCGAGAAGGCGAGCAACCCCTACCTGACCCAGCCTATCTGGTGATCAAAAAAGGCAGCGGTTTCCGCTGCCTTTTTCACTCTTCCTCTATTCCCGCTAGCACCAGCCAAATTGATCGCTTGGCCAGATCGGCAGCCACGTCATTGCCTCTCTCTGAATGTCGCCCGATAAAAAATCCCCACCCGAGGGTGGGGATTGATTCATAGGTGCAACAATAAGTGCGCTTATTGTTCCAAAAGGTGACCGACCAGCTCATGGCGCCACCCTTGCAGCAGCATGGGTTTGTCGGCACGGGCACGCTCCGCATCTCCCATCCGCCAGCTCCAGGTGAAGTACTGGTGGATGATCTTCTTGCTGGCAATCAGCTCGGGCGGAATGTTGCTCGCTTTGGCCTTCTCCTCCACCAGCGCCTTGATCCGCTTGAGCTCGCCCTTGTACTGGGGATAGTCCACCAGCCGGCGAATGGGCTCGGGCCAGCTGTCGGGATCGCTCTGCTGCGCCTTGGCAACGATATCGAGCATCCGCTTGCCGTGGATCTTGATCTCGATGGGCGAGAGGCCGAGCTCGTTGAGATCGCGCAGGGAAGCGGCACGGCGCTCCGCTACCTTGAACAGGTGCAGCTCTTTGACCACAAAGTTCAGAGCCAGATCGCGGCGCACCGCCTCCTGCTGGCGCCAGGCGGCCAGTTCACGCAGGATGGCCAGCTCGCGGCGCCCCAGTTGCCAGGCGTTGACGATATCGAGATAGGCCTGACGGGGATCGCTGCCCTGGGTCTTGCGGGCGGAGTGGCTGTGGCACTCCTGCTCGAACCAGGCAAACTTGCCGCTTTCACGCAACTTGGCCATCACCTTCTCGTAGAGCGGCATCAGGTAGAAGACGTCAGCCGCTGCATATTCAAGCTGACGCGGGGTCAGCGGACGGGCCAGCCAGTCGGTACGGGCCTGATCCTTCTCCAGCTCCACGCCGAGGAACTCCTTGACCAGCGCGCCGAAACCGACCGATACGCCGTGGCCGAGGAACGCGGCAGCCAGCTGGGTGTCGTGCATCTGGTTGGGCAGATGGCCGGCCTGATGCTGGATCAGCTCCAGATCTTCACCGGAGGCGTGCAAAATGGCGATCTGCCCTGCCCGGCCAAGCCGCTGCCAGAGCGGTGCCAGATCGAGAGTAAGCGGGTCGAGCAGCGCCAGTTGCTGGCCGTCATAGATCTGAAACAGGCCAAGCTGGGGATAATAGGTGCGGGTGCGAACGAATTCAGTATCGATAGCCAGGGGAACGTCGGCCAGAGAAGCGAGATACTGCTCAAGTTCGGCTTGCTGAGTGATAAGTTGATATTGCATCTGTGCCTGCGCGGTTGATCAGGGCCAAAAAGAAAAAACCGTGGGATGACCCACGGTTTTGCATCACTGCGACACACCAGAAAGCCGGTGCAACGCCTTACTGCTTGGCAATCTCCTCGTCACGCAGTACGCGGCGCAGGATCTTGCCCACATTGGTCTTGGGAAGTTCGTCACGAAATTCTACCAGTTTCGGCACCTTATAGGCAGTCAGATGTTTGCGGCAGTGGGCAATAATCTCGTCCTCCTGCAGCTTTGGATCTTTCTTGACCACAAAGATCTTCACCAGCTCGCCGGAGACTTTGTGTGGCACGCCGACCGCGGCCACTTCCAGCACTTTCGGATGGAGCGCCACCACATCTTCGATCTCGTTGGGATAGACGTTGAAACCGGAGACCAGGATCATGTCCTTCTTGCGATCAACGATCTTGAAGAAGCCCTGCTCGTCGCACACGGCGATATCACCGGTACAGAGCCAGCCATCCTGCATCACTTCGGCAGTGGCCTCGGGGCGCTGCCAGTAGCCGACCATCACCTGCGGGCCGCGAACCTGCATTTCGCCCGGGGTACCGAATTCGTGGATCACCTGACCGTTGTCATCCACCAGACGGATATCGGTGGAGCAGACCGGCAGGCCGATGGAGCCGTTGTAATCGCTCAGATCGTAAGGGCAGACGCTCACCAGCGGTGAGCACTCGGTCAGGCCGTAACCTTCCAGCAGCGGGGTGCCGGTCAGCTTCTTCCACTGCTCCGCCACTGCGCGTTGCACCGCCATGCCGCCACCGATGGTGAGCTTGAGCTTGTCAAAAGCGATGCTCTGGAACTCGGCATTGTTGACCAGGGCGTTGAACAGGGTGTTCACACCGGTGATGCAGGTGAAGGGGTATTTCTTGATCTCTTTGACAAAACCCGGGATATCGCGCGGGTTGCTGATCAGCAGGTTGTAACCGCCAAGGCGCATAAAGAGCAGGCAGTTCACGGTCAGTGCGAAGACGTGGTAGAGCGGCAAGGCGGTAACCACAAACTCCTTGCCCCGCTCCAGCATGGGGCCATAGACGCCGAGGCACTGCTCGACGTTGGCAATCATGTTGCGGTGAGTCAGCATGGCCCCCTTGGAGAGACCGGTAGTACCGCCGGTGTACTGCAGGAAGGCGAGATCTTCGCAGGCAATCTCCGGCTTGATGTACTGCTGATAACGCCCTTTGGCCAGCGCCTGGCGCATGGTGGTGGCGTGCGGCAGGTTGTATTTGGGTACCAGCTTCTTGACGTATTTCACCACGAAGTTGACCAGGGTGCCCTTGGCCAGACCCAGGTTGTCACCCATGCGGGTCAGGATGACGTGCTTGACCGGGGTGTCGTAGACCACTTTTTCCAGGGTATGGGCGAAGTTGGAGACGATAACGATGGCCTTGGCACCGGAGTCCTTGAGCTGGTGCTCCAGCTCGCGCGGGGTATAGAGCGGGTTGACGTTGACCACTATCATGCCGGCACGCAGGATGCCAAACACGGCGATGGGGTATTGCAGCAGGTTTGGCATCATCACCGCGACCCGATCACCCTTCTCCAGCTTCAGCTCGTTTTGCAGGTAGGCAGCAAAGGCGCGGGACTGCTCTTCCAGTCGGCGGTAGGTGATGGTCTGCCCCATGTTGACGAAAGCGGGCTGGTCGGCGAACTGGCTCACTGAGGATTCAAACATCTCGACCAGCGAGCTGAACTGCTCCGGATTGATCTCGGCGGGGACCCCTTGTGGATAACGCTTGAGCCAAACTTTTTCCACGAACTTCTCCTGCATAACTAGCACCTGTGCGCTCACTCTGTTGCCTCCGTCCCTGTTCACATCGATTTCAATCAACTGTTTTAAGCACGTACTCTAATGCCGCCCATATTTACACAGCGCAACATCAATTAACAGCAAATTAACAACGGAAAAATGTGAGGGGGATGACAAACCTGGAATTATAGAAAGCCGGTGATTCTACCGAACTTGACAAAAATTTACGATACAAACGGCGGTTGCTGCGCCATTTTCCATATGAAAATGGTGATTTCCCGGCAAAATCACCTGCTCTATCTGCCTGAAGGCCCCCTGTCGCAACTGCCACTGAGCCTCCAGCTCGGCAAATCCCTGTTCACCGCGAATAAAGAGCACCGGGCAGCAGATTGCCTTGATCAGCGCCTGCGCCTGTCCCTCGCTCATTCTGAGCGGCGAGAGATCCCGCAAGCGGGGATCGCTGCGCCACTGCCAGCGCCCTGCCCGCTCCTCGAGTTGCCGCTCGCAGATAAGGCGCGCCGCCTCAGGCGTGATATCTGCCACCTTGCAGCGCGCCGCGACCGCTTCATCGATGGAGGCAAAGCCAGCCGCGCTTCGCTCGCGGGTGCGGCTGCGATTGAGGATCGCTCTCTTTATCTGGGCGGGAACCGCCTCGTCAGGCTGCGTGAGCGGCCCGAGCCCCTCCAGCAGAACAAGCCGCTCTATCTGTTCGGGGAACACGCCAGCATAGGCAGAAGCGATGAGGGCGCCAAGGGAGTGGCCCAGCAGGATGAAACGGGACCAGCCTGCGGTTTGGGTGATCTGGTAAAGATCGTCGAGCCAGTCCACAAAGACATAGGGCACGATCTTGTGATCGGAGTGACCATGCCCCGGCAGATCGACACACACCAGATGAAAATCATCGAGATACGGCGCAAGAGGCAGAAAGCTGGCACCATTGTCGAGCCAACCATGCAGGGCTATCAACAGGGGTTTTTGTGGCAACTCGGGAGCCACTTGCCGGTTCTCGAGCAAAGCCACCCGGCGGCCATCCGCCAGGGTGACGAAACGCTCTTGCATCGGGGTACTCAATGCCTGCTCCTAGCGATGGAGTGGCCGTCTTGGCCAGAAGGGATCGTAAAAGGGGTCGTAGAAGTAGGGATCCACATAGCGAACCTCCACCTCCTTGACCGGCGGCCACAACTTGCTGCCCGTTACATTGAGCACCGAGAAGCGATAGTTGTGCTCGCCAATCTGGCTGTCCACCGGTTTACCGATAGTGCCGAGCACCGTCAGGCTGCGCCCCTTGGCATAGAGGGTCGGGTCGACAAAGCCCTTCATGATGGCCAGAAAGCGCCCCGGGCTCTGCTCGGTCTGCTCCGGCACGCCGTTGGCCTGCAGCGGCAGATAGACCACCTCGATGACACTCTGATCCGCCTTGTTGTGCACCGCGGAAATGATGCCGCTCCAGCGGGCAGGCTTGCCTTCCATACCGCCGAGGGCCGGCTGATAGGCCACCAGCTGGTTCTCCGGTTGATAGACCAGCTCCTTGGGCACCGTACTGCAGGCCCCGAGCAGCAGGGCTGTCGCCCCAATCACCATCGCACGTTTCAACATGTCACTCTCCTCTCGCCGAACGGCCTCAAGGCCACGACACAACCCATGACAGGGCGAGTCTCGGTGGCAGAGGCGACATGAAAGTCATGGCGCCTTTGCCCTTATTCGCGACCCGGCAGCTTTTTCCAGGTCACCTTGTCACGCAAATATACCGGGGTCGCCTGCTCGACCGCTACCGCTTCACCCGCCAGCCAGGCGGTGCGGGCCAGCGGCAACATGTCTTCTGCGGCCGGGAAACGCACCTGGCTGACCACCAGTTCGTCGGCAAGGCCCTTGAGGGTCTCACCATAGGTCTCAAAACCGGTGCCGACACAGGTAAAACAGCCAGAGTGCTTGCCACGGGCTTCCACCAGCGCGGCCGGGCCACTCACCACCTCTTCACCCACCAACTGGATACGACCATCGATCAGCTCGTAGTGACCGAAATAGACCTCGTCCATGCGCGCATCGATGGCGGTAAGCACCCGCTCGGCCCCTTCCAGCCGATGAGCCCCTTGCGCCATGGCCGCCAGAGTGGAGATGCCAATCAGCGGCACACCAGCACCAAACGCCAGCCCTTGTGCGACGCCGATACCGATCCGCACGCCGGTAAAGGAGCCCGGGCCACGGCCAAAAGCGATGGCATCGAGCTTGTCCAAGGTTATCCCCGCTTCATCCAACAGAGCCTGAACCATCGGCAGGATCTTGCGGGTATGATCCCGTGGCGCCTCCTCCCAACGGGAGAATACCTTGTCGCCCACCAGCAAGGCGGCGGAGCAGGCTTCGGTGGCGGTATCAACGGCCAGGATCTTCAACTCGTTCATGCTTTCCAATCTCTATAAAATCAGTCAATTACATAACGGGCAAGCGAGAGATGCTCGCCCGTTGTTCAAATCGTTTGTTAGCGACAATCCCCCGCCTGAACGGCTGCGACAGGCCATATGTCAGGCGGGTATATTCAACTGCGGTCAAAAAAATTGCCCAGCGTCGCCAGCTCGCGGGTTCGCGGAATGGCGGGCAAACTCTTGATGAAGGTGGCGCCGTAGGGTTTGTTGACCATGCGCGGATCACAGATAACCAGTATGCCGTGATCACTGCGATCACGAATAAGCCGCCCTACCCCCTGTTTGAGCGCAATCACCGCCTTGGGCAGCTGAAGTTCGGCAAAGGGATCGCCCCCCTTTAACTTGCAATCCTCCACTCGTGCCTTGAGCTGAGGGTCATCGGGGCTCGCAAAGGGAAGCTTGTCGATGATAACACAGGAGAGCGCAGCGCCTCGCACGTCGATCCCCTCCCAGAAGCTGCTGGTGGCCACCAGCACGGCGCGGCCATTCTCGACAAACTCCTTGAGCAGCCGCTGCTTGTTGTCCTCTCCCTGCAACAAGACGGTACGGCCAATCTCCCGACGCAGCACCTCGGCCACCTGACGCATCACCTGATGGCTGGTGCAGAGGAAGAAACAGCCCCCCGGCGTCTTGTTGATCAGCGGGATCATCAGATTGGCCAGCTGCTCACCGCGGCCAAAGGCGTTGGGCTCGGGCAGGAAACGCGGCACGCAGAGCCGCGCCTGCTCGCCATAATCAAACGGGCTGTCGAGGATTAGTTCGGCGCTGCCCGCCAGTCCCAGCTCGGCCTTGAAGTGATCGAAACGCTGATCGACAGTCAGCGTGGCAGAGGTAAAGACCCAGGCCACCTCAGGGCGCAGCACCTCGGAGCCAAAGCGCTCGGCTACCGAGAGCGGGGTCAGGTTGAGGGTAAAGTGCAGCCGTGAGCAGTCATACCAGTAGGAGAATCCGGTCTGATTGACCGCCAGCACCTCGCCAAGGCGGGTGCGCAGTTCACTGATGCGCTCGAAGGCGTGATCCAGCTGTTCACCCCGCCCCAGCGCCAGCTTCAGCACTTCATAGCAGAGCCCGATGGCATCGTTAAGACGAGCCAGTGCCTGGCCCCAGAGCGGCTGACGCAGCATGTCGCGGGTATTGCCGCGCCCACCATCCACGCCGAAAGCGAGCCGCAGATCCTGACTGGCGATGGCAAGCCGATCAGCCGCCTTGCCGAGTTGGGCCATATCGTGAGCTTCAGCCCGATAGGCGAGCTGGATATCCTGTGCCAAATCCAGAATGGTACGGCTGCCCACCGACTTGCCAAAGTAGCTGGTAGCGATCTCCGGCAGCTGATGGGCTTCATCAAACACATAGACCTGAGCTTCCGGTACCAGCTCGCCAAATCCGGTGTCTTTGACCGCCATATCGGCGAAGAAGAGGTGATGATTGATCACCACCACCTGGGCGTCCATGGCGCGGCGGCGGGCCACCACCAGATGGCAGTCGTCGTAATAGGGGCAATCCCGACCGAGGCAGTTTTCATTGGTGCTGGTGACATGAGCCAGGATTTCGGCGTTCTCCTGCAGCCCCGGAATATCCCCCACGTCGCCGTTGTCGGTGGCAGTAGACCAGGACTTCACCTTGACCAGATCATTGAGCACTTCCGGCTTTTGCAGATGAGATTCACTCAAGAGCCGGTTCATCCGCTCGATGCACAAATAGTTGCTGCGCCCCTTGAGCAGGGCCACCGGCGGGGTATAAGAGAGCGCGCCAGTGATGGTCGGGAGATCCCGATAGAAGAGCTGCTCCTGCAGGTTTTTGGAGCCGGTGCTGATCACGATCCGTTTGCCGGACTCCAGGGCAGGCACCAGATAAGCGTAGGTTTTGCCGGTACCGGTCCCCGCCTCCACCAGCAAGCGACCATGACTCTTGATGGCGCGGGCGACCGCCTCGGCCATCTCCAGCTGGGGAGCGCGAGCTTTGAAACCGTCGATATGGCTGGCCAGAGGGCCATCTGGCTTGAACAGGGTCTGGATGGTCAAAGGGGGGTCCCGCGGTCAAAGCGGCCATTATGCCAAAAGTGCGGCAAAAGCGGGACAGATAATCTGCTCAGACGAAGAGATCGATCTGGTGGTCGGGATCTGGCTTGTGATCACTCTCTTCCACCTTCTGCTGATCGTGCTTTTTCTGGCTATAAGCCTGCTCGCGCTGCTGGGAGTCACTGTTGTCAGTGCTGGTCTTGCGCAGCTGATGCTTCTTGCTGATCTGGTTCACTTCCCGCTTGATCTCTTCGCTGCCCGGGGTAGCGGGGGCCCGGGGCAAAATGGGGAACAACAGGTCCTGGCTGGGCATGATACGAACTCCTGCAAGGGGTTATTGTCTAGTTATCGACCAGAAAACCGTTTTCTCAACTTTAATCGACCAAATTACATTTTCCGGTTGCTTTTTCCGTCAAGGCAGGTAGTTTAAATCGGGCGTCAATTACGACATCTTATTTGTAAAGGATTGATTACATGCAGTTCACCAGCCTGAAGACTCATCACCACCATCATCATCCCGAATAGTCTTTCAGGAGGTTGACTGCTGGAAGACACGTTACTGGTGACTTCCAAAAGGACCGCAAGATTCATAAACCCTCGGAAGCACCCACTTCCGAGGGTTTTTTCGTTTTTGACTAGAAGGAAATCGAGCAATGGAAACACAACGTCTGCGTATCGCCATGCAAAAGTCCGGTCGTCTTAGCCAGGACTCCCAGGCCCTGTTCAAGAGCTGCGGCCTCAAGATCAACCTGCGCGAGCAGCGCCTTATCGCCCATGTCGAGAACATGCCCATCGATATCCTGCGGGTGCGCGATGACGACATCCCGGGGCTGGTAATGGAAGGGGTGGTCGACCTTGGTATCATCGGCGAGAACGTGCTGGAAGAGGTGCAGCTGATCCGCGCTTCTCAGGGTCAGCCCTTTGCGGTCAAAACCCTCAAGCAGCTCGACTTCGGTGGCTGCCGTCTCTCCCTGGCGGTACCGGAAGACGTAACCTACACCGGGCCAGAGAGCCTGGCCGGCAAACGCATCGCCACCTCCTATCCCGGGCTGCTCAAGCGTTTCTTTGACGAAAAGGGTCTTGGCTTCAAGAGCGTGATGCTGGGCGGCTCGGTGGAAGTGGCGCCCCGCGCGGGTCTCGCAGATGCCATCTGCGATCTGGTCTCCACCGGAGCGACCCTGGAAGCCAATGGTCTGAAAGAAGTAGAGGTGATCTACCGCTCCAAAGCGGTGCTGGTACAGGCCCCCAACCCCTTGTCCGATGCCAAGCAGAAGATCATCGACACCCTGCTGCCCCGCATTCAGGGGATGCAGCAGGCGCGCGAGAGCAAGTACATCATGCTGCACGCCCCCAAAGACAAGCTCGATGCCATCACCGATCTGCTGCCGGGTGCCGAGCGCCCCACCATCATGCAACTGGCCGGTGACACCAATCAGGTGGCCCTGCACGTTGTATCCAGCGAGACCCTGTTCTGGGAGACCATGGAGCAGCTCAAGGCCCTCGGTGCCAGCTCCATTCTGGTGCTGCCCATCGAAAAGATGATGGAATAAGGAAGGGATATCATGCAGACCCTGATCTGGAAGACCCTCTCCCCTGCCCAGCAGGCCGACGTGCTGACACGACCAGCCCTCAATGACGAGGCCGATATTGGCGCCGTGGTCAAAGAGATCATCACAGCGGTGCGAAGCCGTGGCGATGAGGCCCTGCGCGAGCTGAGCCAGCGCTTCGAGCGCGCCCCCCGTGAACAGCTACGCGTTAGTGAAGATGAGATTGAAGCCGCCTGCTCGCGGCTGGATGACGGCATCAAAAGCGCCATCGAAGCGGCCATTGCCAATATTCGCACCTTCCACGCCGCGCAACTGCAGCAGGTAGTGCGGGTGGAAACCCAACCCGGGGTGGTGTGTGAGCTGCGAACCCAGCCCATCAGCCGGGTCGGTCTCTATGTGCCGGGGGGCAGCGCACCGCTCCCTTCCACCGTGATGATGCTGGCCATTCCGGCTGCGATCGCCGGTTGCCGGGAAGTGGTGCTCTGCACCCCGTCCCCCGCCAGCGACGAGATCCTGTTTGCCGCCCGCGCCTGCGGGGTCGAGAAGGTGTTCGCCATTGGCGGCGCCCAAGCCATCGCCGCCATGGCTTACGGCACCGAGAGCATTCCCAAGGTGGACAAGATCTTCGGCCCGGGCAACGCCTATGTGACCGAAGCAAAGGGGCAGGTTTCCCGCGACTGGCGCGGCGCCGCCATCGACATGCCCGCCGGCCCCTCCGAGGTGCTGGTCATTGCCGACGAGAGCGCCAACCCGGCCTTCGTGGCGGCGGATCTGCTCTCCCAGGCCGAGCACGGCCCCGACAGTCAGGTGGTGCTGGTGACCACCTCGCCGCTGCTGGCCGATGCCATCGCAGGGGAGATCAAGAGCCAACTGGCCAAGTTGAGCCGCCGGAATATCGCCGCGCAGGCGCTCGGCTCAAGTCTGGTGATCCTCTGCGATGCTCTGGCCGAGGCGTGTGCCATCTCCAACGCCTATGCGCCGGAGCACCTGATCGTTCAGACCCGCGCCCCGCGTGATCTGCTGGATAAACTCGAGAACGCCGGTTCCATCTTCCTGGGTGCATGGACACCGGAATCAGTCGGCGATTACGCCAGCGGCACCAACCACACCCTGCCTACCTATGGCTATGCCCGTACCTGTTCCAGCCTTGGCCTTGCCGATTATCAGCGCCGCTACACGGTGCAGGAGCTGAGCGCCGAAGGCATTCGCGGCCTTGGCCCTATCGTCGAGCGCATCGCCCAGGCCGAGGGGCTCGATGGCCACAAAAATGCCGTCACCATCAGGTTGAATGCCTTGGCCACCGCGCCCCAACCAACAGCACAGCAGAAGGATTTGTCATGAGCATTGCCAATCTGGCGCGCCGCGTGGTGCGGGCCCTCACCCCTTATCAATCCGCCCGCCGCATCGGCGGCAAGGGCCACGTCTGGCTCAACGCCAACGAGGCGCCGCAGGCCTATCCCTTCACCATCGAGGGGAACCGCCTCAACCGCTACCCCGAGTGCCAACCGGCCGAGGTGGTGAACAGCTATGCCGCCTATGCCGGGGTTAATCCGGATCAGGTACTGGTGAGCCGCGGCGCCGATGAGGCCATCGAGCTCTTGATCCGCACCTTCTGTGAAGCGGGTGAAGATCAGATCCTCATCTGCCCGCCCACCTACGGCATGTACGCCATCAGCGCCGAGACCTGTGGCGTGGGCATCGTCGAACAGCCGCTGACCGCCAACCGTCAGCCCGACTGGCCCGCCATTGCCGATCGCCTCAGTGACGTGAAGCTGGTGTTTCTCTGCTCCCCCAACAATCCCACCGGGGATCTGGTGGGTCGCGACGGCCTCATCGCCCTGCTGGAAAAAGCGCGTGATCGCGCCATCGTGGTGGTGGACGAGGCCTATATCGAGTTCTGCCCCGAGGCGTCCGTGGTGGACCTGCTGGCCCGCTTCCCCAATCTGGTGGTGACCCGCACCCTCTCCAAGGCTTTTGCCCTGGCGGGTATCCGCTGTGGCTTTACTCTGGCAAGCCCAGAGGTGATCGCCATGCTGGCCAAGGTGATCGCCCCCTATCCCATCCCCGAGCCCATCGCCCAGATCGCGGCGCAGGCCCTCTCCCCCATTGGGCTGGAGCTGATGCAAGAGCGAGTGGTAGAGCTCAACAAGCAAAAAGCCGCCTTCAAGGCAGAGCTGGCCAAGCTTGCCTGCGTGAAGGAAGTATTCGAGGACAAGGGCAACTTCGTGCTGGTGCGCTTTGTGGATGGCGCCGCCGTCTTTGCCGCCATGAAGGCCGCCGGCATCATTCTGCGGGATTTCTCGACCAAACCCGGCCTTGATAACAGCATTCGCGTCACCATCGGCTATCAGGGCGAGATGGATGCCGTGCTGGCGGTATTGCGTGACCTGCCCTCTCCCTCTCTTTAAAACAAGGATGTAGCGATGAAGACCCCGTTTTTGTTTATCGACCGCGACGGCACCCTGATTGTAGAGCCGGTGACCGACAAGCAGGTGGATAGCCTCGCCAAGCTGCGCTTCGAACCCATGGTCATTCCGGTGCTGCGCGAGTTGCAGGCCGCCGGTTACGTGCTGGTGATGGTGACCAATCAGGATGGGTTGGGCACCGCCAGCCTGCCGCTGGAGAACTTCCAGCCACCCCACGACCTGATGATGCACCTGTTTGAATCGCAAGGAGTGAATTGGGAGCAGGTGCTGATCTGCCCCCACTTCCCCACCGACGGCTGCAGCTGCCGCAAGCCCCACCTCGGGCTGGTAAAGGAGTATCTCGCCTCCGGTCGCATCGACTTTGCCAACTCCTTCGTGATTGGTGATCGCCAGACCGATCTGCAGCTTGCCGAGAATATGGGCATTGGCGGTATTCGCTACCACCCGCAGGATCACGACTGGCTCGCCATCCGTGATCAGCTTCTGTCCAAGGGGCGCGTAGCCTCGGTGGAGCGCTACACCAAGGAGACCCGCATCCAGGCGGCAGTGGATTTAGACAAAAGCGGTGGCAACCAGATCGCCACCGGCATCGGCTTCTTTGATCACATGCTGGATCAGATCGCCACCCACGCCGGTTTCCAGCTCAAGCTGAACGTCAGCGGCGATCTGCATATCGACGATCACCACACGGTGGAAGATGTGGGGCTGGCGCTGGGCCAGGCGCTGCGTCAGGCCCTTGGCAACAAGCGCGGGATCGGCCGTTTCGGCTTCGTGTTGGCGATGGATGAGGTGCAGGCAGTGATCGATGCGCGCCCGCTGACCGAGCAGGAGGTGAGCACCGCGCTGGATCTCAGCGGTCGCCCCTACTTCGTGTTTGACTGCCCGAGCGGTTTTGGCCGCGACAAGGTGGGTGAGATGGCCACCGAGATGGTGCCCCACTTCTTCCGCTCCCTCTCGGATGCCATGGCCATCACATTGCAGATGAAGGTGGGCAGCGGCAATACCCACCATCAGGTAGAGGCGCTGTTCAAAGGCTTTGGCCGCGCCCTGCGTCAGGCTATTCGGGTGGAAGGGAGCGAACTTCCCTCCAGCAAGGGAGTGCTGTGATGGATGTGAGCAAGCAGACGCTGGTCATTATCGATACCGGTTGTGCAAATCTGGCCTCGGTCAGAATGGCGTTCGAGCGCCTCGGCGTGCAGCCGCTGGTCTCCAGCCAGGCCGCCGATATCGAGCAGGCGGACAAGCTGATCCTGCCCGGCGTCGGCACTGCGGTGGCCGCCATGAACAACCTCAATGAACGGGGGCTGGTGCCCCTTATTCGCGCCGCCAAGCAGCCGCTGCTGGGCTTTTGCCTCGGCATGCAGATGCTGGCAGAGGCCTCCGAAGAGAGCATGGGTACGGATGACTCGTCAGAGCGGCTTATCGACTGCCTTGGCATAGTGCCGGGCAAGATCAAGCTGATGGAGGTAGGCAATCTGCGCCTGCCCCATATGGGCTGGAACCAGATTGAGCATGACGAGACCCATCTTCTGCTCAAGGGGATCCCGAGCGGCAGCTACTTCTACTTCGTGCACTCCTATGCGCTGGAGGTGACCGAAGCGACGCTGGCGACCTGCGACTACGGCCAGCCGTTTACCGCCATCGTCGGTGGGGTTGCAGAGCACAGCAACTTCTTCGGCGCCCAATTCCACCCGGAGCGCTCAGGTGCAGCCGGTGCCCGTTTGCTACAAAATTTTCTGGAGCTGTGACTAGCATGATCATTCCCGCAATTGACCTTATCAACGGTCAGGTGGTTCGCCTCTATCAGGGGGACTACGAGCAGAAGACCGAATACAGCAGCAGCCCGCAAGCCCGCTTCGATGAATATGTCTCCCAGGGGGCGGTGCAGCTCCATCTGGTGGATCTGGACGGTGCCAAGGATGCCAAGGCGCGCCAGCTGCCCCTACTGACCCAACTGCTGTCGGCCACCGAAGCGCCGGTGCAGGTCGGCGGCGGCGTGCGCACCGAACAGGATGTGGCAGATCTGCTGGCCGCCGGTGCCAACCGGGTGGTGATTGGCTCCACCGCCGTCAAATCCCCGGATCTGGTGGCGAGCTGGATGGAGAAATATGGCCCCGAGCAGATCGTGCTGGCGCTAGACGTCAATATCGATGAGCAGGGCAATCGCCATATCGCGGTGGCAGGCTGGCAGGAGAACAGCGGCGTGACCATCGAGGTGCTGATCGAGCGCTTCCTCCCCGCCGGGCTCAAGCACGTGCTCTGCACCGACATCAGCCGTGACGGCACCCTGGCTGGCACCAATGTCGAGCTCTATCGTAATCTCTGCGCCCGCTACCCGAGCGTCGCCTTTCAGGCCTCCGGCGGCATTGGCGGCATCGCGGATATCGAGGCGCTCAAGGGCTCCGGCGTCAAGGGGATCATCCTTGGCCGCGCCCTGCTGGAGGGCAAGTTCTCGGTGGGTGACGCCATCGCCTGCTGGCAAACGCCCGCAGCCGTTACCACAGGAGGCAACTGATGCTGGCAAGACGCATTATCCCCTGCCTCGACGTGAAAGATGGCGTTGTGGTCAAGGGGGTGCAGTTTCGCAACCACGAGGTGATGGGCGGTATTGTCGAGCTGGCGCGCCGCTACGCCGAGGAAGGGGCCGACGAGCTGGTGTTCTATGACATCACCGCCTCCAGCGATGCGCGGGTGGTGGACAAGAGCTGGGTGAGCCGGGTAGCTGAGGTGATCGATATCCCCTTCTGCGTCGCCGGTGGCATCAAAAGCGTGGAAGATGCCCGCCAGATCCTCGAATTTGGTGCCGACAAGGTCTCCATCAACTCTCCGGCACTGGCCGATCCGACCCTCATCAGCCGACTGGCCGAGCGCTTTGGCGTGCAGTGCGTGGTGGTGGGCATTGACTCCTACTTCGACGCCGAGACGGGCCACTATCAGGTCAAACAGTTTACCGGTGACGAGAGCCGCACCCGCACCACCGCCTGGCATACCCTCGATTGGGTGCAGGAGGTGCAAAAACGCGGCGCAGGCGAAATCGTGCTGAACGTGATGAATCAGGACGGCATGCGTCAGGGCTATGACCTTGAACAGCTCAAACTGGTGCGCAGCGTCTGCAAGGTGCCGCTGATTGCCTCCGGCGGTGCCGGTGCCATGGCGCACTTTCGCGATGCATTTACCCTCGCCGATGTGGACGGGGCGCTGGCCGCCTCCGTGTTCCACAAGGGCCTTATCCCCATTCCCGAATTGAAACGCTGGCTGAAAACCGAAGGAGTCGCCATCCGTGAATAACTTCTCTGAAAATGCACAAACAACCGCCAGCGCGCGCCCCTTTGCCGAGCAGCTCGACTGGGAAAAGTGTGGTGGCATGATCCCCGCCATCGTCCAGCACGCCGCCAGCGGCGAGGTTCTGATGCAGGGCTTTATGACCCGCGAGGCGCTGGAAAAAACCCAGACCACCGGTCAGGTCACCTTCTTTAGCCGCAGCAAACAGCGACTGTGGACCAAGGGTGAAAGCTCGGGCAATGTGCTCCAACTCGTGGCCATCAGCACCGACTGCGATCAGGACTCCCTGCTGATCGCCGCCAACCCCGTCGGCCCCACCTGCCACAAGGGCACAACCTCCTGCTTCCATGGTCACCCGCTGCCGCCGCTCGGCTTTCTGGCGGAGCTGGAGCAGGTGCTGGCCGCCCGCAAAGGGGCCGATCCGGCCACCAGCTACACCGCCAGCCTCTACGGCAAAGGCACCAAGCGCATCGCCCAGAAGGTCGGTGAGGAAGGAGTGGAAGTGGCACTGGCCGCCATGGCCAAGGATCGGGAAGAGCTCATAAATGAATCCGCCGATCTGCTCTACCACCTGACCGTGCTGCTGCAAAATGAAGGGCTGGGATTGCAGGATGTGGTACAGCGACTTTATGAGCGGCATCAAAAATAGTGTTCATCAGCAAAGCCGGGATTAAAACCCCGGCTTTTTTACTTGTTTGCCACTCCTTACCACGCACGTTGTCATTCAGCTTCCATCATTCACAGAATGCAGAACTCAGCTGATTTCCTTCGATATCAGGACATGACAATAACTGTGTGATATACCGCAGATCCCTCACAAAATCCGCGAAAATTGAGGGGGATAGTGCTTAATTTAAAGCAGTTGATGGAAATGTTCGTCACTGTTCGAACTCCATCGTTTCTGCTCAAGGATGACCAGACAAACATGAAGGCTCCCTCCTTCTCTACCCGATTGCAGCACGAGCTGGATCACCTCAAATCCATCTTCAACGAGACGGGCGCCTACATGTTTACCAAGGATCTGGAGGGGCGCTACACCTATGCCAATCAGGCAGTCCTCGACCTGTTTGGTTGCTCACTGAGCGAGTTGCAGGGGCAGGATGACAGTGCCTTCTTCGATCTGCATATTTCGGATTCCATCTCCCGCAACGACCGGCTGGTACTGGAACAACAGGTTGCGATCGCCAGAGAAGAGGTGAACTACCTCAAACTCACCGGAGAAAAGCGGGTTTACTGGAGTGTAAAGAAACCGCTCTACGACGGTGAGGGACAACTTATCGGACTATGCGGCATCTCTACCGATATCACAGAGCAAAAACTGATAGAAGCCCGTCTGGCCGAGCAGCACCAGTTGTTGGAGATCATCCTCGCCAATGTCGATGCCCATATCTACATGAAGGACAGCCAGCACCGCTTTCTTTACGTCAATCAAAAGGTCTCCAATCTGCTTGGCCTTCCTGCCGAGCAGATCATCAACCGGCGCGATGATGAGGTGTTCCCGGCCGCCAGCGCCTGCCAGCTATGGCGGCTGGACAACCGGGTATTCGAAACGGGAGAACTGCAAGCCGGAGAAGAGACGCTGACCGATATTGAGGGCAATCAGCACTACTACTGGTCGGTCAAGGTGCCCTTTCTGCTGGGGGATGGCACCCCGACCCTGATCGGTATCTCCTCCGATATCACCGAACTGCACCAGCTCAAGGAGCAGCTGCACCAGCAGTCGGTGCGCGATGGCCTCACCGGCCTCTACAACCGCCGTTTCTTTTTCGAGATGTGCGAGAAGAACCTCAGTCTGGACATGCGCCACCACCTCACCTCGGTGCTGATGGTGTTGGACGTAGATCAGTTCAAGTGCATCAACGATCGCTTCGGCCATCCCCTGGGGGACAGGGCGCTGGTTCATCTGGGCAGGGTGATGCAATCGGTGCTGCGCAGCGAAGATGTGCTGGCTCGTATCGGTGGCGACGAGTTCGCCATTTTACTGCCCAACACCACCCTCCAGGCCGCAGCATCACTGGCCGAACGGCTGCGCCTGCAGGTGATGCAAAGCACGCTGCCCCTGCCCGATGGGGATGAGCTGGTCATCACCATCAGTGCCGGGCTGGTGGAAAATGGCGAGGGGGAGCTGATGGAGAGCCTCTACGCCCGCGCCGATCAAATGCTCTATCAGGCCAAACAGACCGGCCGCAACTGCGTCGCGTGCAAGGCGCGATAGCTGGCTGGCCAGTCAGGCTCTCCCACCGCCTTTTTTTGCACTTATCCCGATCTCTCGCTCCTATTGCACGCAGTTTTCACTCACGCGCCATTGGCGCCTAGCCCAGCTGTTTGCGCAGCACAAACTTTTGCACCTTGCCGGTCGAGGTCTTCGGCAACGGGGTGAAGATGATGCGCTTGGGCGCCTTGAAGTGGGCCATCTGCTCGCGACAAAAGGCGATAAGCTCGGCCTCGGTGGTCTCTCGCCCCTCTTTCAATTTCACGAAGGCGCAGGGCACCTCCCCCCACTTCTCATCAGGCATGGCGATCACCGCCGCTTCGTCTACATCGGGATGGCGATAGAGCACATCTTCCACCTCCAGACTGGAGATGTTCTCCCCGCCGGAGATGATGATGTCCTTGGATCTGTCCTTGATCTCCACATAACCGTCCGGGTGCCACACCGCCAGATCGCCACTGCGAAACCACCCCTCGGCCATCGCCTCGGCGCTGGCAGAAGGGTTCTTGAGATACCCCTTCATCACTACATTACCGCGCAGCACGATTTCGCCCATGGTTTTGCCATCTTTGGCCACCGGCTCGCCGCTGACCGGATTGATGACCCGCATCTCCCCCTGCAGGGGGGATGCTACCCCCTGCCGTGCCTTGAGACGCGACAGCGTGGTGGCATCTTGACCTTGCCAGCTTCGCTGCGGTTCGCACAACACGCAGGGGCCATAGGTTTCGGTGAGGCCATAGACGTGGGTCACGGCGATCCCCATCGCTTCCATACCGGCGATCACGGTGGCGGGGGGCGCAGCGCCAGCGGTCATCACCTTGATGGGGTGATCCAGCCCCTGCTTGAGCGCCGGATCGGCATTGTTGAGCATATTGAGCACGATGGGCGCAGCGCAGAAGTGGCTCACCTTGTGCTCGTGCAGCGCCTCATAAATGGCCACCGCCTGCACATGGCGCAGGCAGATGCTCACCCCGGCCGTGGCCGCCAGCGTCCAGGGGAAACACCAGCCGTTGCAGTGAAACATCGGCAAGGTCCAGAGATAGACGGTGTGTTTGGGTAGCTCCCAGGAGAGCACATTGTTGATGGCGTTGAGGTGGGCACCGCGATGGTGATAGACCACCCCCTTGGGATTGCCGGTGGTGCCGGAAGTGTAGTTGAGGGAGATGGCCTGCCACTCATCTTGCGGCAACCAGCCAGGCTCATCCCCATTCCCCTCTGCAAGAAACGCCTCATAGTCGAGGCCACTGACAAGCGCCCCCTCCTGGTAGAGGGGATCGTCGATGGCGATGACCAGCGGTTGACTCTCCAGCAGATCCAATGCCTTGCGCACCACGGCACCAAACTCCCTGTCCACCAGCACCACCTTGCTCTGGGCATGCTGGAAGATAAAGGCCATCGACTCGGCATCGAGGCGGGTATTGATGGTGTTGAGCACGGCGCCGCTCATGGGCACGCCGAAGTGCGCTTCAAACATCGCCGGGATATTGGGCGCGACGATGGAGACGGTATCCCCCTCCCCGATACCGCGAAGCCGCAGGGCCGAGGCCAGCTGGCGGCAACGGCGGGCGGTCTCGCCCCAGCTCTGGCGCAGCGGGCCGTGGATCAGCGCCGGATAGTCGGGGTAGACCCGCTCTGCCCGTCCCAGAAAGCTGATGGGGGTCAGCGCCTCGTAATTGGCGGGATTTTTTTCCAGATCGCGCTGATAGATGTTCTGCTCTGTCATCGGGTTCCTTCCTCGCAGGTAGCAAAAGCGGTGCGCTCCCGGGAGCGCCGGCAACCATCCTCTGGCATCCTGCCAGATGGTGCTCGTATCGGGGATCACAGCCTACCGCGAGGTAATGGCCACAGGTATTAGCAAAACGTCTTAGAGAGAGCCTCAACTAGGTGATGAAGAACGAGACAGCGAAGAGAAGCCTCTCACCGTGAGTAAAAGGCTCTTTGTTTTGGGATAGAGCTCAGTGGCGGATCCGCCCCTGCTGGCGGAAGCAGTAGAGTTTAAGGCTGATATCGGCGATATCGGCGGGAAGCTCCTCTCCCTGCTCGGCCAGGGGCCGGTAGAGGGATGAGAGCAGACGTTCGGCCTGCTGCACCGTGATGATGTTGGCCTGAATGGCCGGGGTGATCCAGCTGGGTAACATTGACATATCTCCCCCTCATTGCTCCGGTTCGGAGGTGGTCTCCTGTCTGGCGCGGCCCCTTGGTGCCTAACGCCCCACTCTCCTTACCCCAATCCAAGCAAAAGGCTTGCCGTATTCTCTTATCGGCACAAAGACGATCTGGCTGCAGTGTTTTATCAATGAGTTGGCGGCAGCATATGGGGACTCACACTCTCCACTTGACCTCGCGGGCGGAAGCAGTTTGCCACATGCCAGACAACCGTCATTTTTTCATTGCAAAATGCGACTCATAATGGGCCATCCCCCCCCTCGCCTCCTTTTCATTATCGCCAAAATGGTCATTTTTACGGCTCTGTCGCCAAAGTCAGACACTTTTTCATGGTGGCTGTTTTTTGACCTTGTCACCGGCTGTCGCACCCTCATCCCTCTCGCCTTGTCCGCTGCAGCGGCTATGACAAGATGGCGCCAGATTGGAACAGCTCGAATGGACATTGCAGGAGAACAACAAAATGAACAGATCCATGATGGCAGGTATCGGTATTGGCGTCGCTTCCGCACTCGCGCTGTCGGCGGCGGCCAGTGGCTCGCTCTTTACACCGACCCCCACCTTTGCCGAGGTGATTGCCAGCAAGCCGGTCACAGAGACCATCCAGACTCCGCGTCAGGAGTGTCGCAACGTCACGCTCACCCACCGCAAACCGGTACAGGATGAGAACAAGATCCTCGGCACCGTGGTTGGCGCCGCGCTGGGTGGTGTGCTCGGCCACCAGTTTGGCGGTGGCAGCGGCAAGAAGGTTGCGACAGCCGCCGGAGCGGTTGCGGGTGGCTACGCCGGCAATCAGGTGCAGGGCAATATGCAGGCGGGCGACACCTATACCACCACCGAGCAGCGCTGCAAGACGGTGCAGGATAGCAGTACCCGCACCATCGGCTATGACGTGACCTACCGCCTAGCCGGTCAGGAGGGGGTGATCCGGATGAAACAGGCTCCCGGCCCCACCATTCCGGTCAAGGATGGCAAACTGGTGATCGAGCCGCAAAAAGGGTAATCAACCCGGTTAACGACTCAAAGAGAGAAGGCCCGCCTCTTGCGAGACGGGCCTTTGGTTTTATCGCTTGTTACGCGGCTTTTGTCACCGAAGGGGCAAGCTGCTGCTCAACCCTTGCAGCACCTCTTCACCGCCCGCACCACGTTCTGATAACCGGTACAGCGGCAGAGGTTGCCTGACAGCCCGCGACGGATCTCCGCATCGGTCAGCGGACGGCGCTCGGTCTTGTCGAGCAGGGCGGCGCTCGCCATCACGAGACCCGGGGTGCAAAAACCGCACTGCACCGCCCCCTCGTCGATAAAGGCCTGCTGCACATCGGAGAGCTCATTCCCCTTGCGCTCCCCCTCCACGGTACGAATGGATTTGCCATCGGCCCACACTGCCAGATAGAGGCAGCTGTCGATAGCCGTGCCATTCACCCGCACGGTACAGGCGCCGCACTCACCGACACTGCACCCCTCTTTCACGCTGATCAGCCCCTGCCCGCGCAGGAAATGAAGCAGCGACATGGTGGGCGACACAGCGTAGGAGTAGGGTTTGCCGTTGATCTCGCACTGGATCTCCACTGCAGGACAGCTTTGCGGTTGCATCATAGGATCTTGCCTCCGGCACGTTCTACTGCGCAGGCGACCACCCGCTGCGCCAGGGTTTTGATAAGGTGCAGGCGAAACTCCTTCTCTGCCCGCCAGGAGGATCGCGGCGCCACATCGGCAACCACCGCCTCGGCAATCGCTGTCAGTGTGGCGCGAGTCAGCGGTTGCCCCTCGGCCGCCGCTTCCGCGTGCGGGGTACGCACCGGGGTCGGGGCCGCCACCCCATAGGCCAGCCGCAGACTCTTGAAGTGGCCATTCTCAATCTGGCAGTAGGCGGCGCAGCCGATGGTGGCGATATCCATGGCATCGCGCATGGCATATTTGAAGTAGTGAGAGCCCACATGGGGATGGGGATCCGGCGCAAAGTGAAACGCCACCAGGATCTCCGCCGGTTGCAGCGCCACCTTGCCGGGGCCGGTATGAAATCCGGCGATGGGGATGCGGCGCGTGCCATTGGGTCCGGCGATTTCCAGCTCAGCCTCCAGCGCGACAGTCGGCGCAGCCGAGTCGGCACTGGTGGCGCCGTTGCAGATATTGCCGCCATAGGTGGCGACGTTGCGGATCTGCGGCCCGGCGATGGTGGCAGCAGCTTCGGCCAGCATCGGCAGGCGGCGCTGCACCAGCTCGTTTTCGATGAGCTCGGTAAAGGTGGTGCCGGAGCCGATGCGAATAGAGCCGTCGGCCAGCTCGCTCACCCCTTTGAGCTCGGGCAAGTCGTGAATATCGACGATATGGCGATAGGCGGCGTTGAGGTGATGCAGCTGGATCATCACATCGGTGCCACCGGCCAACAGGCGCGCCTCGGGGTCGGCCTGACGCAGGGCAACCGCCTCGGCCACACTGTGCGCCTTGTAATAACGGGCAATATCAAACATGGTGTTGCTCCTCCCCTGCTCCCTCGCCAATCAAACCCGCGGCGACAAACTCCCGAAACAGGGTCTTGGGGGTGATGGGCAGCTCGTTGATGGCCACCCCGGTCGCCATGCGAATGGCGTTACGGATGGCCGGGCCCGGCGAGATGATGGGCGGTTCCCCCAGGGATTTGTGGCCATAGACCGACTGGGGCTCGTAGGTCTGAACGAAATCGCACTCAAGCTCCGGCAAATCCAGCATGGTGGGAAACTTGTAGTCGAGCAGGTTAGGGTTGCGCACCACGCCGCTCTTGGCGTCGATGATCATCTCCTCGAACAGCGACCAGCCGATCCCCATCCCCATGCCGCCGTGCACTTGCCCCTCAGCCAACTGCGGGTTGAGGATCTTGCCCGCATCGTGCAGGTTGAGAATGCGATTGATGGTCACCTTGCAGAGATCGATATCGACGCAGAGATCGACAAAGGTGCAGCCAAAACTCGGCGGATTGGTGGTGGTCTTGTGGGAGACCTCGGAGGTGATCTGGCCGCCGATGGTGAGATGGTAATAGGCATTGACCGACACCTCGGCGACGCTGATCAACACCTTGTCCGGCGCACCAGCCAGCACCACGTAGCCGTCGATCAGGGTGAGCGATCCCACATCCTGATGGCAGAGCTGGGCTGCCAGCGACAAAATGCGCGCCCGCAGCTGCAGCGCCGCCTGATGAATGGCAGGGGCTGCCACATAGCTCTGGCGCGAGGCGAACGAGCCCGGATCGTAGGCGGTAATGTCGGTATCCTGAGTCGAAATGACCCGGATCTGCTCAAACGGAATGCCTAAAGTCTGGGCCGCCATCTGGGCAAAGACGGTATCCGACCCCTGTCCTATCTCGGTAGCGCCGATCTGCAGATTGACGGTGCCATCCTGATTGAGCAGCATGCGGGCGCCGGCAATTTCGACCCCCACCGGGTAGGTGTTGGAGCCGTAGCTAAAACACGCCACCCCGATGCCACGGCGTACCCGACTCGCCGGATCCTGCGCCAGGCACTCGGCCTTGAGCCGTTCCCACTCGAACTGCTCGCCGCCCCGGCGCAGACACTCAGGGAGCCCTGCGCTGTAGATGGTCTTCTGGTTGACCTGATTGACATCCCCCTCGCGCGCCACGTTGGCGATGCGTACTTCGAGCGGATCCAGACCCAACTCGGCGCAGGCATCATCCAGCATGCATTCAAGGGCAAACACCACCTGCGGCGCACCGTAACCGCGCATGGCACCGGCGGTGGGCAGGTTGCTGTAGAAGGTTTTGGCGTCGTAGCCAAAGGCGCTGCGCGGATAGAGGTAGCTGATCTTGTTGGCCCCGGCGCTGGCGATTGAGTGGCCGTGGGAGGCATAGCCGCCGGTGTTGGAGAGCACGTCGAGCTGATACCCCTTGAGGGTGCCATCCCGGTTGATACCGAGGGTGCCGTCGATGGCAAAGCCGTGGCGGGTGCGGGAAGCAAAGAAGCACTCCTCCCGGCTCAAGGTAACCTTGACCGGCACACCGCCAAGCTTGTAGCTCAGAAACGCCGCCATCGGCTCTTCCAGCACATCCTGCTTGTTACCAAAACCACCGCCCATGTAGGGCTTGATCACCCGCACGCTCGACCAGGGCAGACCGAGGGATTTGGCCACCCGGCTGCGCACAATCTGGGGGATCTGGGTGCTGCTGACCACTATGATGTGGTCCGGCTGATCCATATAGGCGTAACAGGTGACCGTCTCCAGATGGCAATGCTGCACCACCGGCGTCTGATAGTGCGCCTTGAACTGCAGATCCGCTGTTGCGATTGCCTGTTCCGGCTCACCCGCCCGGATCTGGCTTTGCCGCAGCAGGTTGCCATTCGGATGGATGGGATAAGCATCCTCGGCCAGCGCACTGTGGGCATCCGTCATCACCGGCAGCGGCTCGTAGGTCACCTTGACCAGGGCGGCAGCCTTCTCGGCCACCAGCGGATCGCGCGCCACCACGATGGCGACGCCATCACCAAAGTGACGCACATGGTCGGTGAGCAGACGCCGGTCTTTCACATCCCGCTTGGCCTCATCGAGGGACCAGGCGTGGCCGGCAGTGCGAAAACAGGTGGTAGGCACATCCTCGTGGGTAAACACGGCCTCGACCCCGTGCAGCGCCAGCGCCTCGCTGGCGTCGATTGCAAGCACCTTGCCGTGGGCGACATTGCTGCGCACGTACTTGGCGTGGCGCATGCCGAGCATGATGTTGTCATCGGTATAACGGGCACTGCCGGTCACCTTGGCCTCGGCATCCACCCGCTTGAGCGGTAATCCTATGGACATGATCAAGTCCTTTTTCAGGGAAGAAAAATCCAGAACCGGGATAAAAAACAGCAAGATATGCGCCTATTTCCCCCTCTCTCCCCGGCGATGGGAAGAAGTGTGAAGAGGATCCCATCTGTCTCCCTTTTTCTGGCCGGCAAGGTGCCAACCAAAGACGAAGCAGCAGCCCCCGATGCAACCAGTGCCCGCTGCGCTATCAATCTGGTAAGGAGATTTATCAAAATGGTACGGGGTGAAAATCAAAGGAACATGCAGGTTTGGCAAAGAAAAGCGGGGCTGCCGATTGCAGCCCCGAAACGGGCGGGTTATCCCTAAATAGCCCACCCCCCAGCATAGAAAATCACCAGCGCCAGGGCGATGATGACGGTGCCCGTGTTGAGCTTGTGCCACTCCTTGGAGCAGATGCGGCCAATCACCAGCGCACTAAAGCCCAGCATGATACCGGTGACGATGTTGCAGGTGAGCACGATAAAGACGGCGCACAGCAGACCGGACATGGCCCCGACGAAGTCACTGAAATCGAGCTTGGTGACGTTGCTCAGCATCAGGAGACCCACATACATCAATGCCGGTGCGGTGGCATAGGCAGGCACCAGATAGGAGAGCGGCGCCAGAAACAGCATCAGCAGGAAGAGGCCGCCCACCACGGTGGCAGTGAGGCCGGTCTTGCCCCCCGCCGCCGTGCCCGCCGCCGATTCGATATAGACGGCGGCCGGAGATGCCCCCACCAGACCGGAGAAGATGCTGCTCACCGAGTCGGCACTGAGCGCCTTGCCGCTGTTGATAATGTGGCCATCCTTATCCAGCAGATTGGCCTGCCCTGCCACGGCGCGAATGGTGCCGGTGGCATCAAACACCGCGGTCATCACCAGTGCCAGCACGCTGGGCAGCACCAGCGGCGAGAGCGCGCCCATGATGTCCAGGCTGAAGATGAGAGACTTGCCCTGATCGTCGGAGAGACTCGGCAGAGCGAACAATCCCTGATACTTCACCGCCGGGTCAAAAATAAGGCCAAAGATGGAGATGGCGATGATCACCAGCAGGATCCCGCCCGGTACTTTGAGCTTCTCCAGCCCGAAGATCACCGCAAGGCCGAGCAGGGTCATGATGACCGGCATAGAGGTAAAGGCCCCCAGCGCCACCGGCAGCCCCTCAAGTGGGTTCTTGATCACCAGCCCTACCCCGTTGGCCGCGATCAGCAACAGGAAGAGGCCGATACCGATACCGGTGCCATGGGCAATCCCCATCGGCAGGTTGTCGAGGATCCAGCTACGCACCCCGGTCACAGAGATGGCGGTAAACAGCACCCCCATCAGGAAGACGGCACCGAGCGCGACCGGAATGGGGATCTGCTGCCCCAGCACCAGACTGAAAGCGGTAAAGGCGGTGAGCGAGATGGCGCAACCGATAGCCATCGGCAGCTTGGCCCAGAGCCCCATCAACAATGAACCACACCCCGCCACCAGACAGGTGGCCACAAAGACGGCGCCCGGTGGAAACCCTGCCTTGCCGAGCAGGCCGGGCACCACGATCACCGAATAGACCATGGCGAGAAAGGTGGTGAGCCCGGCCAGCACCTCCTGTCTGACGTTGCTGCCCCGCTCGCTGATCATGAAATAGCGATCGAGAGCGGTGAGCGGTTGCTGTTGTGATGCGGTCTTGCCGGTGTCTTGACTGGCCAGCCCTTCCACGCTGTTTGTCCTGCTGTTTGCTTGGGTCATACCCAACTCCTTCACAAGCGCCTGAGTGTTTCATCACGAAATGGCGACAGGATCTGTGGATCTGCCATTGCACACGAAGGTGCAACTCAGAGACCAGGGCTGGCAGCATCAATCAAACGTTTGCCTTGCTGATCAAAAAACCGGGCCATTTCAGGTTGGTCATCAGGGGGGCGCCCTGATGTATCGCGGCGCTGGCGTCCCGAGCGGGCACGCCAGCCTCCGTATTCGTGGCAGAGCGGCGATCTTGCTGCCCTGCCCGGTTTATTCTCCCTAACCCCGTTCGTGGACCAGTTGACCATCCACATAGGTACGGTAAATGGCTCTGTCATCACCCAACGTCAGCAGCACAAAGAGCTTGTCGCGCAAGGTGGTGGAGTTGTCGTAGCGCAGCTGTTGCAGCGGGGTGGCGACCGGGTCGAGCACCACGAAATCCGCCTCCTTGCCTACCGCAAAGCTGCCGATCTTCTCATCAAGCCCGAGCGAATGGGCACCGCCCAGGGTCGCCAGATAGAAGGCCTGATAGGCCGAGAGGCGCTCGCCCTGCAACTGCATCACCTTGTAGGCCTCGTTGAGGGTCTGCAGCATGTTGAAGGTGGTACCGGCGCCGATGTCGGTGCCCATCCCCACTTTCACCTGCTTGCGCCACGCCTTGTGCAACTTGAACAGGCCGCTGCCGAGATAGAGGTTGGAGGTGGGACAAAACGCGATGGTGGAATTGGTCTCTTTCAGACAATCCCACTCCTGCTCTTCCAGATGGACACAGTGGGCAAACACGCAGTTGTGGCCGGTCAGCCCATGCTGGTGATAGACGTCGAGATAACCCTTGTGTGCCGGGAAGAGAGATTTTACCCAGGCGATCTCATCCTTGTTCTCGCATAAATGGGTGTGCAGATAGGTGGTGGGAAACTCTTCGCGCAGCCGCCGCGCCATCGTCAGCTGCTCGGATGTCGACGTGGGTGCAAATCGTGGTGTGATGGCATATAAAAGTCGACCGTTACCATGCCAGCGCTCAATAAGCTGCTTGCTTTGCACATAGCTGCTCTCGGCGGTATCGAGCAGATAGTCGGGCGCGTTGCGATCCATCATCACCTTGCCCGCGATCATCCGCATGTTGATGCGACTGGCCGCCTCGAACAAAGCATCCACCGACTCGGGGTGAACGGTGCCAAACACCAGCGCCGTGGTAGTGCCGTTACGCAGCAACTGCTTGATAAAGAAGGTGGACATCTCGCGGGCATACTCGAGATCGTTGTAACGCCGCTCGGCCGGGAAGGTGTGGCGGTTGAGCCACTCCAGCAGTTGCTCGCCATAGGCCCCCACCATCTCGCTCTGGGGATAGTGAATGTGGGTGTCGACAAAGCCAGGCACTATCATCTTGCCGCGGTAATCGCGCACCCGCACCTCGGCCGGAATGCGATCTTTCCCCTCCTCCCACTCACCGAACCAGTCGATGCAGCCGTTGCGAATGATCAGCAGACCATCCTCGATAAGACGAGCGTTGGACTCAATCTCCTCGGGCTGATCCACCACCCGGGTGATGTCGAAGAAGCTGCCGCGCACGGCTTTGACGGAGTTGTCGTATTTCATACCTCGTTCCCCTACTTATTATTGTTCTGTTGTGACCATCAAACCCGTTCGACCTGAACGACGGCGACCGGTTTGGCATCGGCCAGAGCCTCTTCATCACGGCGGTTCGCAGTGCTGACAGGACGGGCGGTGAAAGTCACATCCGGTTTGTCGCTCAGCTGGATCACCTCTACCGCATCGGCGGTCTTGAGCGCTTTGGCAGCAGCCTTCGCTTTGCGGGTACGGCTCTGGGGCAATACCAGATTCATGATGATGGCAGTGATACCACCGGCGCAGATGGGGTTTTCCACCAGCACATAAATGGCATCGGGCAAGACTCTGAATACGCTCGGGTCGTAGGAGACACCGAGCCCCAGCCCCAGCGAGGTGGCGACGATCAGGGTCTCCCGTCGATCCATGCCGTGAGTCAGGATGATCCGGCAACCGGCGATGGCGATCATGGAGAACATCAGGGTCATGGCCCCGCCCAATACCGGGGACGGGATAGTGGTAAAGAAGCGGCCAACAATCGGGAAGAGCCCCATGATCACCAGGATCATGGCGATGAACTTGCCCACATGGCGCGACGCTACCCCGGTCATCTGGATCACCCCGTTATTCTGGGAGAAGGTGGTCAAGGGCAGTGAGCCTAGCGCCGAGGCAATGACCGATACCAGCCCATCTGCCAGCACACCACCGGAGAGGCGGCGGGTATACTCCTCCCCCTCCACCGGACGATGGGAGACGATGGCGGTGGCAGTCAGAGCCCCGACCGCCTCCAGTACGCTCAGCAGATAGATGGTGCCAGCCACCAGGAAGGCGCCGAAATCAAAAGAGAAACCATATTTGAACAGCATGGGGACTGTCACCACCGGCAACCCCTGCAACACGGAGAAGTCCACCATCCCGAGCATGATGGAGGCGATATACCCCACCAGCAGGCCGATGGCGATTCCCCCCATCCGCAGCAGGGGGCTCTTGCAGCAGTTGAACCCGATCACCACCGCCAGCACCAGCAGGCCGACGCCGATGTTTTCATAGTTGCCGAAGGTGCCGCTGCTCTTGGCCGCCATGCCACCGGCAAAGTCGATAATGCCGACCTTGATGAGGCACAGGCCAATCATCAGCACCACAATGCCGCTCACGGTCGGGGTGATCACCCGGGTCAGATAGGGCAGCACGAACGATGCCCCCATCACCAGAAACGCCCCGACAAAGGAGATCCCCATCAGGGAGGAGATGATCTGGGCTTCATCGATCCCCTCTTTGCCCATGGCGGTCCCGATCGAGATCATCACGGTGACGAACGAGAAGTTGACCGACTGAATGGAGAGGAGGCCCGAACCGATGGGGCCATAACGGTTGACTTGCAACCAGGTACCGATGCCCGATGCAATCATCGACATCGACACCAGATAAGTGGTGATCTCTTGCGAGAGATTAAGGGCCGCCCCCACGATAAGGGCAGGTGCGACCATGGGAACCAGAATGGCCAGCAGATGGGTCACCGCCCCGACCAGGGATTGGCCAAAGGGGGGCTGATCTTCCAAGGCGTAGATCAGGTCAGAGTCCTTGCGCGATTTCTCAGACATCCTTCATTACTCCGGTGTATCGAACACGATCCAATAACCCCGGCGCATCACACCCCACAGTGACCCGGGTTTATCCGGCAGGCGGAGTCTGCTCCGCCTGCCGGTCTCTGCCGTTTTATGACTACAGCTTGCCCAGTTCGCGCAGGATCTGCTCCGGCGTGAAGTGCCACTTGCGCAGCCAGACACCACAGGCGTCATGGATGGCGGTGGCGATGGCGGGCGCCGCGCCGTTGACCCCGATCTCCGAGATGGACTTGGCGCCGTAAGGGCCGACCTTGTCGTCACTCGGTACCAGGAAGGCCCGGAAGTCGCGCGGAATATCGCCAATCTTGGGCGCGCCATAGCTCTTCAGATCCCGGGTGAGCGGAATGCCCTTGCCGTCATAGCAGATCTCCTCGGTCAGGGAGTGACCGATAGCCCGCATAGTCGCCCCGTAGATCTGGCCGAGCGCCAGCTCCGGGTTGATGGGGGTGCCGCAGTCGAGCAGGGCGTAGAACTTGTCGAGCCGGATCTCGCCGGTTCTGACGTTGACCGCCACCTCGGCGAAGTTGGCCCCGTACGGGAAGGCAAGCTCAGAGGTGATGTAGCTGGCGGTGCCCACGAGGATACCGAAGCCGGTACCGGTCTCGGCCTTGTGGGCCAGCTTGGCGAGGGTCACCTCCCCCAGCTTGCCGCGCACCACGCCCGGGAACGCCAGCTCAACATCGGCTACCGGCTCGCCCAGCATGGCAGCACCATGGAACAGGATCTTCTCCTTGAGGTTCTCGGCCGCCTTCTTGGCCGCGTTGCCGGAGAAGCAGGTACCTGATGAGGCGTAAGCCCCCTTGTCGAACAGGGCGTGGTCGGTGTCGCCGGAGATGACATGCACATCCCCGAGCGGGCAATGCAGCACTTCAGCGGTCAGCTTGGCCACCACGGTATCGAGGCCGGTGCCGATATCGGCGCCACCGGAGTGGACGATAAAGGTGCCGTCAGACTCCAGCTTGACCATGCAGTTGGCCTGATCGATATCCGGGATCCCCGATTTCTGCATGATGATGGCGACGCCACGGCCGATGCGCCAATCTCCATCGGCGGGTTTGGGGCTATCCCACGCGATCAGTTCGCGACCCTGCTTGAGGATGGGTTCGAGGGCGCAGCTGGCCGCGTGGGGCACCGAGGTAGGCATCTTGCCCTCGCCGATGGCACCCAGCACCTTGAGGATGTCTCCTTCATGCACCCGGTTGTGCTCCACCATGTCGAGCTGATCGATGCCCAGTTTCTCGGCAAGTTCGGCAATGGCCATGGTCAGCGCGAAGTTGCCCTTGGGCGCGCCGTAGCCCTGATAGGCACCGGTCGGGCAGATGTTGCTGTAGTAGGTGTTGACGGTAAAGCGCACGTTGTCGCACGGATAGAGCGGCAGGGAGAGCGCCGGGCCATTACTCGGCACCGTCAATGAGTGGTTGCCGTAAGGGCCGGTGTTGGCACGAAAATCCATCTCGATGGCGGTGATAGTGCCATCTTTCTTGGCCCCCACTTTCACCTTCACCTTGGCCACATGGCGCGAGGTGTTGCTGATGAACTCCTCTTCACGGGTGTAGCGGAAGGTGACCGGACGGCCTGTGACCTTGGTCGCCCAGGCGCACACCTCTTCCAGCAGGATATCCTGCTTGGAGCCAAAGCCGCCCCCTACCCGCTCCTTGATCACATGCACCTGGTGCTGCTTCATGCCGACGATGCGCGCCACCTGACGACGCACGTGCCAGGGCACCTGGGTGGAGGCGTGAATGACCAGACGATCGCCATCCATGTAGGTGAAGCAGATGTGCGGCTCAGTCGGGCACTGCTGGGCCTGGGTCGATTCGTAGGTGCGCTCGACAATCTCGTCCGCCTCGGCAAAGCCTTTGGCCACATCGCCGATCTGGCCATGGACGCTGGCGGCTAGGTTCTCGTGCGGACGGGAACCGATGGGGAAGTTGATGATCATGTGCTCGTCACCGCGACGCACCGAGCAGGCGTTCTGCTGCTCGAGATCCGCCGGCGCCCCGGCCATGTAGACGATGGGCTCGTCGTGGACCAGCGGCGCATTGGGGGCCATCGCCTCGTCAATGCTCATGACCGCCGGCAACACCTGATACTCGACCTCGATGAGCTTGAGCGCAGCCAATGCGATGGCTTCGCTCTCGGCCACCACGGCGGCCACCCGGTCACCTACGTGGCGCAGCTTGCGGCCAAACATGCGGCGATCCAGCGGTGACGGCTCGGGGGCACTCTGGCCACCCGGGGTGTAGTAGATATCCGGGCAATTGAGGTGAGTGATGACATGCACCACCCCCGGCATGGCTTCGGCGCGGCTCACGTCGAGTTTGGTGATCACCGCATGGGGATGGGGGCTGCGCAGCATCTTGATGACCAGCGCATCCTCGGTGACCCGATCCTCCACGTAGCAGGGTTTGGCCTGTACCATCTTGGCTGCGTCCACTTTCGGGCAGCTCTTGCCGATGTGGCGCAGGTCGTCACAAAACTCGGGGGCAATCTGGCACAGATAATCGGGATCCTTCATCCGTGAACTGGCAAGCTCGATGGCCTGATAGAACTGCTGGTAGCCGCCGTCCCGGTGAAAGAGGCCCGAGAGCGCGTCATCGATTTGATCACGGGTCGGTTTGGGATGGCGATCAAGCAGGTCTGTGACGATGAGCGCCGCAGCCGGATCGTTGTAGCCGGACTGCACCACGCCCACGTCCACCATCGCCTGCTGCACCAGACTGAGCTGGTTCCAGCTGCCGAGGGACTCGGCGGTGCGCACCTCTGATCCATCCAGTTGTGCAGCGATCAGCAGGGAGGCGTTGATCACCTTGCCGTTGAAGAGAATGGCGTCGGAGCCGGCAAAGCCAAAGCCGTCGTCGCTGTTGCGCACTGAGTGCATCCGGCACTGGTTGAACAGCACACGCTGGGCATTCTCGCCAGCCGGGGTGATGACAGTGCGCAGGGCACCGTTCAGTGTGAAGTTGAGTTCCATCATGCCTGTACCTCCTGCTGCTGGCACTCGACCAGCAGATCCGCCACCACTACCCCGCTGATATAGCGCTTGTAGGTCACGCTGCCACCGAGATCCTCGCGCGGTGCAACCAGCTCGCTCACGGCCGCCTCCAGCGCGGCATCGTGCAGATCGCGGCGCTCCACATCACGCAGGCGCATCGGCTGCGGCGTAACGCCAGCAACGGCGACCCGCATCTCGCCAAGGGCATCAAGGGCCACGGCGGCGGTCATTACCGCCAGACCGTCGGCGTTGCGGCTGATGCGGCGAGTGGCGCAGCGCAGCGCGGGCTCCGGCAGCACAACCCCCAGCACCAGCTCCTTGCGCTGGCCCGCCAGATAGGCATCGATGGGTTGCAACTGATTGTTCTCCAGCACCACCACGGCTTCGAGTACCAGCAGTACCGGCAACAGCGGGGAGTCCTGCTGCTGGCAGGCAATTTCGCCGCCAATGGTGGCCTGATTGCGCAGATGGCGGGAGTAGACAAACCCCAGCGCCTCGCACAGGGCGGCCGGGGTACGGGGGTCATCTTTGAGGGCTTGCAGGGTGATGGTGGCGCCGATGTGGAGTTGACCGTGCTGCTGCTCAATCTGGCCAAGTCCGAGCTTGTCCAGCGAGATGGCGACCTTCTTGTCGGTGCGGGTCGGGGCTGCGTTGAGCTTGCTGCCGCCCCCCATGTAGACGGCGTCGCTGCCAAAGCGGGCCTTGAGTTCCAAAGCCTGACCCAGTTGTTCGGGTCGGAAGAATTGCTCAATCATGTGTCGTCCTTACTCTTGCAGCCCGCCGCCGGGGAGATCCACAGGGCGGGCAATCCGGTCCAAAACTCTGGAGGGTGGCCCTAGGCCAGCTGATCCATCCGTTGCCACAGGCGGCTCGCCACCTTGCTGGCCTGCTGATAAATGGGTTCGACGTCAAAGGCGAACTCGCGGTCCTGATAGACCATGCGACCCTCGACCATCACGCTGTTAACGCTGGCACAGCCCATGCCAAAGGCGAGATGGCCGCCGAGGTTGCGCGGCGCCAGCGGGGTCGGTGCGGCGTAGTCACAAATGGTGAGGTCGGCCTTGTATCCCGGCTCCAGGCGGCCAAATTTGGCGTCGAAGTTGCGCTCCAGCAGGGTGTTGCCGTTCCAGAGGAAGCGGGCAAAGCTGTCGGGCCAGAGCGCGCCGCCGGCATCCTTGTGCTTGAAGTAGGCAAACTTGAGCTCTTCGAGCATGTCGGAGCCGATACCATCGGTACCGAGCGCCAGATTGCGATACTCCGGCAGGTGCATGTTGTAGCCCACATGGTTGTTCATGTTGGAACGGGCGTTGTGCACTAGGAAGGCATCGCGGCTGTTGAGCAGCTCGATGTCAGCCGGGCTCAGGTAGATGCCGTGGGCGATCAGGGTCTTGCTGTCGATAAGGCCAAACTCGTCCAGCCGGGCGATGGGTTCCTTGCCATAGTGGTGGTGACCGTGAGCCATGTCGTAGCGGTCTTCCGCCACATGGATATGCAACCCGCGACCGGTGACCTGCACCGCTTCGCGCAGCATGGCCAGCCCCTCGTCGGGCACAGTGAAGGGGGCGTGGGCACCGATATGAGCCTCCACCAGATAGGGTTCGCTCCCCTTGGCTTTGGCCGCATCGATCTGTTGGGCGAACAGGATGTTCTCCTCCACCCCGGCCTGCAGCTCGGCAAGGCCGCCATTGCGATCCGTGGTCTCGAAGCAGGTCATGCCGCGTAGACCCGCCTCCATAAACCCTTTGCGCAACACATTCAGGGAGCCCTTGATGAAGTTGGGCGAAGCGTGGTGGTCGATCACCGCGCTGCAGCCGCTCTTGATCGCTTCCAGCGAGCAGATGAGACCGCTGTAGTAGAGGGACTCTTCATCGAGCGCCCGATCCAGCCGCCACCAGAGGTTTTTCAGGGTGGAGATAAAATCCGGGCAGGGGGCGATATTGGCCATGATCCCCCGCGACAGGCCGGAGTAGAAGTGGTTGTGGGCACAGACGATGCCCGGCATCACCAGTTTGCCCCCCATCTCCCGATAGTTGGCCTCCGGGTAGAGGGCCCGCAGATTGGGCCCCATCGCTTTGATAAGCGATCCTTCGATGGCGATGTCCACCCCTTCCAGCACCCGGGTCGGCTCCAGCTGGACAGCGGTGACGTTCTTCAGAATAAACATGGTTTGCTCCTTCGCTTATTCGTGGTTCGCTCAGGCCTCGACGGCCCCCAGCAGGTAGTGGTGATGAGCATGGACATGGCTGATGATCCGGCACATGTCGCCAAGGGCCGCTGGCGCGTCCTTGATCCGGCTCTGGGCATCTATGGTCAGGCGATAGGTCTCGCCATCCTGACGCACCCGCAGTTCGCCACCGTCAGCCAGATAGAAACCGGGGTTGCGGCTGTTGTCGAAGTCCTCAGGCAGGCTGAAGATGGTGACCTTGTCCTGATAGGGCTTGCCCTGCCACGGGCAGAACTGGGCGCAGTTGCCACATTCGTTGCAGTAGGCATCCAAGTGCAGGGTCTGGAACTGATCCTTGAAGCCCGGCACCGCGATGGCGACGTTGGCCCGGTTGGGGCAGACATCCACGCACTTACTGCAGAGGTAGTTGCACTCGAGGCAACGGTGCGCCTCTTGCGCCACGAAGGCATCGCGCTCGCTCTTGTCAACCATGGTGACGGCGATGCTCCCCTTGCGGCGGTAGATCTCGTCTTTGCCCGACGGCTGGATGGTCACTTCACTCTGCTGGCTGGCGATATGCTCGCGAGAGAGCACCAAATCCGCGGCGCGGCGGGCACCACCGATGGCACCGACGATGGAGGACGGGCCACTCTGCACGTCACCGATGAGGAAGACGTTGCGACGGCTGGTTTCGCCGGTCTGGCCATCCACCTCGGGCCAGCCATCGCTGCCAAGGGGAATCCCCATCGCTTTGAGCACCTCGCAGTCAGGCTGCTCGCCGATGGCGGTGATCAGGGCATCCATCTGCATCACTTCGGTCTGCTCGGTGGGCACCGGACGGCGGCGGCCCTGCTCGTCAGGATCCCCCAGCGCCATCATCCGCACGGTGAGCTTGCCATCTTTCTCAAAACGCTCCGGATTGGTGAGGAAGCAGAAACGCACCCCATCCTCCACCGCTTCCAGATACTCTTCGCGATAGGCGGGCATCTCTTTTTCGCTGCGACGGTAGATCACGGTGACATCGCTGACACCCGGCACTTTAAGAGCCGCGCGGGCGCAGTCCATGGCGGTGTTGCCGGCACCGATCACCGCCACATGACGGCCCAGCGGCAGCGGTTTGCCCTGATTGAAGCTGCGCAGGAAATGGAAGGATTTGTAAATCCGCTCGTGCCCCCCCTCAAGGCGCATGCCACCATTCTTGTCGGCGCCGATGCCGACGAAGACATAGCTAAAGCCCTGGGCGTGCAGCTTGTCGACGGTGAGCGCCGGATCGCAGCCAAACTCGAACTTGACCCCGTGGGCTGCAACAAAGTCGATATCGTGCTGGATAAGCTCGGCCGGAATGCGGAACTCGGGGATGATGTGCTTGACCACGCCACCGGCATCCGCTTCGCGCTCGAACACGGTGACCGGATGGCCGGCACGGGCCAGGAAGTAACCGGCGGAGAGACCGGCCGGACCGGCGCCAATGACCGCCACCGGGTGCTTGTCACCACTGCCGGCCGGTTTGTGCCAGCGGGCCTTGTACCCTTCCCAGCCGCGCTCCAGCGCCACTTTTTTCAGTTCGCGGATATTGAGCGCGCTGTCGTAGTCGAGACGGGTGCAGTTGTACTGGCACTGGTGATCGCAGATATGGCTGGTGATGGCAGGCAAGGCGTTGCGCTGATAAATCAGCTCAAGGGCTGCCACATACTCTCCCTCGCCCATCAGACGAATGTACTCGGGGATATCCTGATGCACGGCGCAGGCAGTGACGCAGGGCGCCACGTAGCAATCGGTCAGCGGCAGGCCGCCACCCACTTCGATGCGATCCTCGGACTTCCACTCCTTCTGGGTGTAATCCATGGTGAGGGCCTTGGCGGCAAGCGCCTCCAGCTTGGCCACATCTACCTGACTCATGCCCCAGCTGTCAGAGGCGTCGATCTCTTTGAGGCACTCAATCTGGCGCAGGTAGCCACCCGGCTTGAGCAGATCGGTGGCCATGGTGATGGGACGGATACCGGTCTCGAAGATCTCGGCGATATTGAACTTGCTGGCACCACCGGAGTAGGAGATGGGCAGCTTGCCATCGAAGGCGCGGGACAGCACGGCGGCCACGTTGATGGAGAGCGGGAACAGCGCCCGGCCGGACATATACATCTCATCCCCCGGCAGCGCCCCTTTGCGGTTGATGGTGCCGAGAGTGTTGGTGAGCTTGACCCCGAAGGTGAGCCCCTTCTCGGCGCCCAGCGCCATCAAGCGGGTCAGCATCGCCTTGGCCTGATCCAGCTTGAGGTCGTGATCGAACGACTCTTCGCTCAGACCAATGTAATCAAAGCCGCAGGTATCGAGGATCTCGCGCACCCGCGGATAGCCCAGCAGGGTCGGGTTCAGTTTGACGAAGGTGTTGAGCCCCTTCTCTTCCAGCATGTAGCGGCAGATGGCCTCGATCTCGTTGGGCGGGCAGCCATGCATGGTAGAGAGGGTGACGCCGTGCACCAGATTGGCCGGGATGCGCTCCACCAGCTGTTGCAGGCGATCGCGCCGCGCCCCCAGTCCCAGCTCGGCGATAAACTGCTCGTCGGCAACCAGCTCGCGTACCACCTGCTGGTACTCGGCAAATTTCGGACTGCTGCTGGCATCCATCAGGCTGTGGATGAACTGCTGCATCGGTGGCTGTTTGATGCCATCGAGGTTGTAACCCACGCTCATGTTGAAGATGAATGACTTGGCCTCTCCGTCGAGGCGGGGATCGAACACCTCTTCCAGCAGGTAGAGGGCAAACCAGGCTTTCAGATACTCGTCAAACGCCTTGGGCAGGGTGAACTCGGTAGACCACTCGGTGTTGAAGCACTCGTCTTCGGCATCGATGCAGGGCTTTTCCAGTTCGAGACGGTCCAGGATCTGCACCGTCTTGAGCTCGATAAAGCGCCCGCCGGTCAGCCAGGAGGTGACGATGTTCTGGGCCAATTGGGTATGGGGGCCGGCTGCTGGGCCAATGGGAGTCTCGCAGGTTTCACCGAACACCTTGATCTTGCGCTCGTCCTGCTTGCGATAAAATTGTGCGGCGGGAATACCGAAAATAGTCTGACTCTCTTTATATTCCGCAAAAATACGGGTCAGAAGGTTCTTGAAGGGAACGGGTCGCATAATATCGCCCATGGCTATCTCCTTGCAGCTGTTCTGCGCATTGGCAGCATGAATAAATGGGGTATCCCGCACGGGCATTACCCCTTGGCAAGGAGAGCAGCAACTATCAGGCCACTCCATCGGCAAAACTATTTTTTAGGGTAAAAGCGTGAGATGGCTCGAATTAATGAAGGCGGTTTGGCATGTCGCCATTATGATTAATGAGAGTGGTTCTCACTCACTTGATATTTTATTCAAGGCAATGCCAGAGAAAAATGAAAAGTATCAAATCGGCAGCGATAAATATCACTTTGATAGGGTGAAAATCATCCAGCATTATCGCAAGCCAGCCCCGGCCAATATGGCCGGGGTTTGCTTAAAAGTCACTGCTATATAAAAGGCAGTCGTCGCTATTTCGGTTTATCCAAAGGCTGCGAGATGACTCGCGTTACCGCCCCTCTGGCTGCCATTGTATGCAGAGGGAGGTGGGTCCCAACGATACGACTCAGCCCTGTTCAGGTGCCAGTGCTTCGGCAGAACGCAGCTCCAGTTCGCCGCGGATCAGCGCCTGATAGCGCTCGGGGGTATCGATATCAAAGAGGATGGCAGGACTCACAACCGGTATGGTGCGATGGGGGCGTTGCAGTAACCAGCGGCGCACCGAACCCTGTGCCGGCGCGGCAGCCAGCTCCCTTGCGAGGGATTTTGGCAGCAACACCGGGTGGCCGGCCTCCCCCTCAAAGCTCGGGAACAGGGCGAGCTCTCCGCGCGCCTGCCACAACTGTTGATAGACCTCGCGCGGGATACAGGGCAGATCCCCGTGGCTGATAAAGAGGTAGTCAGCATCGCTGGCCGCCAGAGCGCAGCGAATGGAACTGCCCAGCCCCAACTCATAGTCAGGGTTATGGACGATGAGAATGTCGGGGCGATTCCCATAACAGGCAGCGAGCTCGGCCCCGCGATGGCCCACGACCAAAATAATCCGGGAACAGAAGGCCAGGGCATTTTTGAGACTTGCATCAAGAATTGTCCCCGAGCCATAAGGTAGCATCATTTTCCATGCCCCCATGCGGGATGACAAACCTGCTGCGGTAATTATACAGTCACACTGTTCACGCCCCCGAGCCTGCACCTTTTCATTCACCTCGCAATTTATTTCGGTCATTGCCATGTTCTTGCCACACTCTGTTATTCACGCGTTTCCAGATATTGGTTCGCTTTTAAATCCACTGCTTGAAAATAGTGACAACCATACCATGCTAATTAGCCTTTGTGGTGCCGGCGGAAAAACCAGCACCCTGTTCTGGCTGGCGGAATATTTTTATAAGCAGGGTAAAAGGGTGCTAATTACCACCACCACCCGGATGTTTCTGCCAGCCCCGTCACACTATCGGGAATTGATTATCGAGACGGATCCCGTTCGTCAACTTACCCGCTGTCAGGCGCTGCCGGATGGCCCGACCCTGGTTGCCCTGTTCAGCCATCTCGACGAGCGCACCGGCAAGGTTGCAGGGCCGGATCTGCGCCAAATCGACCTGCTCAAAGGACAGCAGCGTTTCGATCTCATCCTGGTCGAAGCGGATGGCGCCCATCACAAGTTATTGAAAGTGCCCGCTTTGCACGAACCTTGCATTCCACACCAGAGTGACTGGGTGATCGCCCTGCTGGGCGGCGCCATGGTGGGAGCCAATGCAGAACCGGCGCAGATCCACCGCTGGGCTGAATTGCAGGCCCTGTGCGGGATTGCGGCGGGTGAGCCACTTGACTGGGCACTGTTTGACAGGCTGCTCTCCCACCCCGAGGGGGTGTTCAAGGGCACCCCGCCCGGGGCGCGCCGGATCTGGTTTATCAATGGCGATTATCAAAATGAGGCGTCGTGGCTGGCGGAATTGATAAAGCTGCAGAGCCGCCACCCCGAGATCCACGCCATCTGGCAGGGGGCCGTGCGCGAATCCCCCCCCATCCGTCACCTGATCTGCACAGCTCCGCACGGGGAGGCGCTTTAGCCTCGCCCCTGACGTTTTAAGGATGAAAAGAGGTACCTTATGAATCTGTTTGCACACGCAGCCCAACTGGAACAGGAGAACACGCCGTTTGCCATGGCCCAGATCATCGAGAGCCGGGGCTCCACCCCGCGCCATCAGGCCCAGATGCTGGTGATGGCCGATGGCCAGATCCTCGGTACCATCGGCGGCGGCATGATCGAGCGGCTGGTGATCGAGGAAGCGATGGCCGCCATTGCCGAGCGCAAGCCGCGCATCTTCCACGGCCGGATGGCACGCAACGGTGAGCATGCGGTCGGATCGGATTGCGGTGGTGCCATGTCGGTCTATATCGATGTCTATGGTCTGCGACCACGGCTGGTACTCATTGGTGCCGGCCACGTCAACCGGGCTGTGGCCCATGCTGCGGCGCCGCTCGGCTTTGATGTCCATGTAGGGGATTGCTTCGAAGGGAGCCTCAACCCTGACCTCTTCCCCGCCGGTACCCATCTGGTGCAGGCCGATACCATCAGCGCGGTGATCGAGAAACTGGCCATCGAGCCCGCCAACTTCGTCATCATCGCCACCAACCATCAGGACAAGGAGGCGCTGGATCGGCTCATCAGCCGTCCCCTCGCCTATCTGGGGCTTCTCGCCAGCAAGCGCAAGGTGCAGACCTTCACCCAGGCGCTGCGCCAGCAAGGGGTGAGCCAGGAGCAACTGCAGCAGCTGCACGCCCCCATCGGTTACAACATCGGAGCCGAAACCCCCGAGGAGATCGCCATCAGCATCCTCGCCGAGCTACTTCAAGTGAAAAACGGCAAAGCAGGTGGTCTGATGCAGGACGATGTGCGCCTCAAGCGGGATCAGCTGGTGGTGATGCGTGGCTCCGGCGATATCGCCACCGGGGTGGCACTGCGCCTGCACAATGCCGGTTTCAAGGTGGTGATGCTGGATCTCGACAAGCCCACGGTGATCCGCCGCACTGTCGCCTTCGCTCAGGGGATGTTCGACGGCGAAACAAGGGTCGAGGGAGTGCGTGCCAAGCGGGTCGAGAGCGTCGAACAGGCGTTCGAGCAGCTGGATCGGGGCGTCATTCCGCTACTGGTTGACCCTGACTGTGCCACCCTCGCCGAGCTCAAGCCCCGCTATCTGGTGGATGCCATCCTCGCCAAGCAGAATCTCGGCACCCACAAGGAGATGGCCCCCATTACGGTGGCCCTTGGCCCGGGGTTTGAGGCGGGGCGCGACTGCGATGCGGTCATCGAGACCAACCGCGGCCACCATCTGGGCCGGGTCATCTATCAGGGCCCTGCCCAGCCCAATACCGGCATTCCCGGGGTGATCGAGGGGCACTCCGCCCGCCGGGTGGTGCGCGCCCCCGTCGCCGGGGTGATGAAGAGCATTATCAAGCTCGGTGATCTGGTGCAGGAGGGGGATGTGATCGCCCACGTGGGAGACGCCCCCATCATAGCGCCGCTCTCCGGCATGGTACGGGGATTGCTCAGCGATGGCATCGAGGTGACCGTCGGCTTCAAGATCGGTGACATCGACCCCAGAGGCGAGCGGGCCGATGCCACTACGGTATCGGACAAGGCACGCGCCATCGGCGGCGCCGTGCTGGAAGCCATGATGCATCTGGCCCAGCGCAGATAAGAGAGTGTTCTTAAAACCAGAAGGGCCCGCCATCATGGCGGGCCCTTTTTATTTCGTTGCCGACAATCGACTCAGCCGTGCTTGATGCGAGTCTCCCCCGCCACCGACACCACAGAGCGCTTGCCCTTGCGGCTGATGACGAGAAGAGCCAGCACGATAAGGGCGATGCCGCTCCCCTCCACCGGCCCCGGATTTTCACCAAGCAGCCACCATGAGAGCAGCACGCAGCTCACCGGCACTGCCAGTGTGCTGAGGCTGGCGATCCCGGCCGGCAGCTTTTTCAATACAAACAGCCAGAGGCTCCAGGCCAGCGCCGTGGCGAAGATGGCGCTGTAGGCGAGCGCACCAAACACATAGGGCTGCCAGTCGATGGGTCGCTCCGGCACCAGCGCCGCCACCACGGCCATCACCATGGTGGCGTAGATCATCTGCCAGGTGGTGAGGGACATCAGATCCACCGCGGGGTGGCGGGCATACATCCGCTTGGCGATGATGGCGCTGATCCCCCAGCAGATGCCGGAAGCAATCCCCAGCAGCGCACTCTTCATGGAATCCAGATGCAGCTGCCATGGCTCGATCACCAAGAGCAGCCCGCAAGCCGCCACCCCGACCGCCAGATAGTGGAGCTTGCGCATCCGCTCGCCGAGAAAGATCGCCGCGAAGATCACCACCCAGAACGGCATGGTGTAGCTCAGAATAGCCACCTTGCCCGCCCCGCCGCTGATCAGGGCCCACTGGGCCAACCCCACCATGCCACAGGTCTGGAACAGGGCGATGGCGAGGGTATAGCGAAACGGGGTGGGTTTGAGATAACGGCGCCCGCGCAGGGCCAATACCAGCAGCAGAACCAGAGATCCGCACAGGCAGCGCAGGGCGGTGAACTCGAAGGCCCCCGCGTAGAGCATCACCTGCTTCATCACGATCCAGCTGTAACTCCAGATGGCGGTGAGCAGAACAAGCCCCCCCAGTGCCGCCATATTGATCTTTCCACTCATTTGTTTGTTACTCACCTCTTGTCACTCATTGCGCCGGATCAGCTCTCGACGTCTTGCCCGCGCTTGAAGGCGGCCATCTTACGCCGCTCATCTTCCGCTGACCATGGTCGCCCCGAAATGAACAAGGGGGCCGACGGCCCCCGCAATCACACTCAACCCGAGCTGGAACGCCTAGCGGCAGATAAGGGTTCCGGTCTTGCCGGCAATGCCGTCGGCGGCCTTCTCCAGCAAGGTGATCAGGGATTTGCGCCCCGGCATAGAGGTAGCGAACGAGAGCGCCGCCTCCACCTTGGGCAGCATGGATCCCTTGGCAAACTGCCCCTGCTCGATAAAACACTGGGCATCTCCCACGCTCAGCTGATCGAGCCACTGCACATCGGGTTTGCCGAAGTTGATGGCAACCTTCTCTACTGCGGTAAGGATGATCAGCATGTCGGCGTCAATCAGTTCCGCCAGCTTGGCACTGGCCCAATCCTTGTCGATCACCGCACTGGCGCCGCGCAGGTGATTGCCCTCGCGCAGCACCGGAATGCCGCCACCCCCGACGGTGATCACCACCTGACCGACGGCCAGCATCGCTGAGACGGTCTCTTTCTCGATGATATCAACCGGTTTGGGAGATGCGACCACCCGGCGATAGCCACGGCCGGCATCCTCTTTGAGCCGCTCGCCCCTGGCCATCAATGCCTCGGCCTCCTCCTTGCTGAAGAAACCGCCGATGGGCTTGCTCGGATCAAGGAAGGCGGGATCGTTTTTATCCACCTCCACCTGGGTCACCAGTGTAGCGACCGGCTTGTGAATACCACGCGCCAGCAAGGCCTCGCGCAGGGCGTTTTGCAGGTCATAACCGATATAACCCTGACTCAGGGCCACGCAGACCGACATGGGCAGATGGGGCGCCTTGGGGTCATGGCGGGCCGCAACCTCGAACGCCTGCTGGATCATCCCTACCTGCGGGCCGTTGCCGTGGGTCACCACCACTTCATGCCCCTGGGCGATCAGGTCGGCAATGGTGCCTGCCGTGCTCTGCACCGCCTTCATCTGCTCGGGCAGGTTGTTGCCCAGCGCATTGCCACCAAGGGCCAGTACGATTCTCTGTTTCATCTTGTTATCTCCAGTGATGGGACAAGCCGGCGCGATACCGGCCCACCTTTCGTTGTTCACATAAGCTTGCTGCTCTGCGTGTTTCGAACGGATTGTCAGCCTGCAGCCGCGGGGCAAGGCGAGTGCAGATCCGGCGCCAAGGCCGGATCAAAGGGCGCTCTGGCCAAAAAACGGCCATGACCACGCCGCCCCAGAAACTCGCCATCGCGAGCGACTATCTCGCCACGGCTCAGGGTCATTCTGATCCGGCCGGGGCAGCGCATCCCCTCGTAGGGGCTGTAGTCGCCGTTGTCATGCAGCAGTGGGTGAGAAATCAGGGTGTCACCGCGGGGATCCATGATCACCAGATCGGCGTCAGACCCCGGTTGCAGGTTGCCCTTGCGCGGCCAGAGGCCAAACAGGCGCGCCGGGTTGGCGCTGGTGAGAGCTACAAAGCGGGACGGCGAGATGCGCCCGCCCAGCACCCCGTGGGCAAAGAGCAGCAGCATCCGGTTTTCGACCCCGGGCAAGCCGTTGGGGCAGCGGCTGAAATCGCCCCCCGAGAGGGTCATGCGCTGGGCGTGGGAGAAGTTGCAGTGATCGGTCGCCACCGTATCGATGTCACCAGCAGCGATACCGACCCACAGCTTGTCCTGCTCGCGGCGCGAGCGCAGCGGCGGGCTCAGCAGATAGTCGACCCCGTTCTCCTTGTAATAACACTGCTCATCGAGCAGCAGATATTGCGGGCAGGTCTCCACCCAGACCGGCTGGCCCTGACGACGCGCCAGTTTCAGATACTCCAGCCCCAAGCCATTGGAGAGGTGGACGATATAGAGCGGGGCATTGCCAGCGAGCCCCGCCAGATTGATCATCCGGGCCACCGCCTCGGCTTCGCACTCCAGTGGGCGGCTTTGCGGGTGATACCAGGGCTCGTGATGGCCTGCGGCCAATAGGGCAGCCCGGCGCGCCGCGATGGCGGCATCGTTCTCGGGGTGGACGGTGGCAAGCGCCCCCACCTCCTTGAGGCGGGCCAGGGCGCGCAGCACGTCGTGATCCCCCAACTTGTACTGGTAGGTGAGATAGAGCTTGAAGCTGCTGATCCCCTCCTCCTGCACCATGGCGGCCATCTCGTGGAGGATGGCGTCATCCACATGCTGGATCACGCCGTGAAAGCTGTAATCGATCACCGCCTGATCGGCGGCATAGTCGTGATAGCGGGCCAGCTGGTGATGCAGATTGCACCCCGCCGGGCCAAATCCCATGTGATCGACGATGGTGGTGGTGCCACCACAGGCGGCGGCACGGGTACCGCTGAAAAAGTCATCGCAACTGCGGGCAATGCCCACGTCGATGTTGAAGTGGGTATGGACGTCGATGCCGCCCGGCATCACATAGCAGCCGCTGGCATCGATCACGTCGGTCTCGCCATCGGGCGAGATAGCGGCGGCTCGCGCGCGGATCACCCCGTTCTTGATCAGCAGATCCTGACGATATTCCCCCTGTGCATCGACCAGCACACCGTTTTTGATCAGCCGTTTCATCCCCACCACCTCGAACATCACTTCAAACAGCAAAGCCCCGCCTCAATGGAGACGGGGCACTTGCAACAGCCGGGCGGTGATGAGAGTCACCACCCGGCAGACCCCTTACTTGTCCAGCTCGGCCAGATAGAGCATGGGGATCACGGCGTACATGGCGGCGCACTTGACCAGATGCTCTTTCCAGGTCTTCTCGTTCGGGGCGTGGGCCTCCGGCTCTTTACCCGGGCCAAAACCGATGACCGGAATACCGTGGCGACCCATGATGGAGACCCCGTTGGTAGAGAAGGTCCATTTGTCTACCACCGGCTCCTTGTTGAACAGCTCGCGATAAGCCTTGGAGAGGGTTTTGACGGTGATGTGATCCTCCTCCACCTTCCAGGTCGGGAAGTAGCACTCGGTCGGGTAGACCAGACCGGTGTAGGCCGGACGGTCGTACTGGTACATGGAGACCTCGGCACCGGCAGCTTGCACCGCAGGCAGGGCGCGGATCTCATCGAGCGCCCCTTGCCAGGTTTCACCCCAGGTGAGGCGGCGGTCGATGGAGACGGCGCAGCTGTCTGCCACGGCGCAGCGGCTTGGGGAGGTGAAGAAGATCTCGGAGACGGTCAGGGTGCCCTTGCCGAGGAAGTCATCATTGCCGAGGTTGTGGCTCAGCTCCTGCAGCTCGCCAAGGATGGGGCCCATCTTGAAGATGGCGTTGTCACCGCGCTCCGGTGCGGAGCCGTGGCAGCTGACCCCCTGCACATCGATACGGATCTCCATGCGGCCACGCTGGCCACGGTAGATCTGGCAGTCGGTGGGTTCGGTACTGACCACAAACTCGGGGCGGATCTTGCTCTGCTCGATGATGTACTGCCAGCAGAGGCCATCGCAATCCTCCTCCTGTACGGTACCGGTCACCAACAGGGTGTACTGATCTTCCAGCCCCAAATCCTTGATGATCTTGCCCGCATAGACCATGGAGGCCATGCCGCCTTCTTGGTCAGATGCGCCGCGGCCACCGATGATCTCGTGATCTTCCATCCCCTCATAGGGGTCGAACTTCCAGTTGGCCATGTTGCCGACGCCCACGGTATCGATGTGGGCATCCATGGCGATCAGGTGCGGGCCGTGGCCGATATAGCCCAGCACGTTGCCCATGGGGTCGATCTCGACCTTGTCAAAGCCAACCTTCTCCATCTCCTGCTTGATGCGCAGCACGACACGCTCTTCATCGCAGCTCTCGCTCGGGATGGCGATCATGTCGCGCAGGAACTGACTCATCTCGGCCTTGTACTGGTAGGCCTTCTCCAACACCATTTCAAACGGAATTTGCTTGCTCATTGTGATTCTCCATAACAACTGAGAGTGCGCGGCCTGTTCGTCGGCAGCGCCCTGTGCCCGTTACCGCGCCCCGTTGGCGAGGCGCGATCAGTTCTTCAATTCGTGTCTCTGCTCTCGCAGGGATTAGTCACAGTCGGGGTTAATCGCAGGCAGGATGTTTGCCTTCCCACACCACTTCCCGGTAGTGCTTAACATCGGTGTCCCCTTCGGTGTTGATGATGAGTACGACCGAGTTGCTATCCAGCCCAAGGCGAGCCATCAGCGCCGCGCGATCCGGGTGGTGACGCACCGCCGCCAGCACGCCGGTACCGACCGAGCCGGATTCACCGGAGATGATGCGAGGGTCATTGCCAAGAGGGTTGCCGAGCACTCTCATGCCCAGTGCCGACACCTTGTCGTGACAGGAGATGAACTGGGTGGTGCAGCCCCTGAGCAGCGGCCAGCCAAGCGGGTTGGGTTCGCCGCAGGCGAGACCGGCCATGATGGTGCGCATGTCGCCCCCCACGTTGACCATCTCCCCTGCCACGCCGGAGCGGTAGATGCAGTCGGCCTGATCCGGCTCGACCACGATGCTGTGCAAGTTTTTCGCCCCGAAGCAGTCCACCAGATAACCGAGCACCCCGCCCGCCAGCGCCCCTACCCCGGCCTGCAGCAGCACGTGAGTGGGCTGCTTGATGCCCATATCCTGCATCTGCTCGACCGCTTCGTCGGCCAGAGTGGAGTAACCCTGCATGATCCAGGTCGGGATCTTGGTGTAACCCTCCCAAGCTGTGTCCTGCACTATGTGCCAGCCGCGCTCTTCGGCCATCTTCATGGTCAGGCGCACGGTGTCGTCGTAGTTCATGTCGGTGACGATGCACTCGGCGCCGAGATTGAGAATGTGGTCAACCCGCTCCTGGGCAGAGCCCTTGGGCATGTAGACCACCGCATGCTGACCCACCTGCTTGGCGGCCCAAGCGACGCCACGACCGTGGTTGCCATCTGTGGTGGTGGCGAAGGTCATCGGCTCCTTGATGGTGCGCTTGATGAGATCGAAGGAGAAATCCTCGACGGCCACCCCGTATTTTTCACACAGCAGGTTGGCAATGGCGTAGACGCCACCCAGCATTTTGAAGGCATTGAGACCAAAGCGTTTTGACTCATCCTTGACCAGAATATTTTTTACCCCGATATAGGCGGCCAGATCTTTCAGGTCGCACAGGGGAGTCGGTTCATAACCGGCCAGTTTCTTATGAAAGGCACGGGCCTTTTGTGCTTCGGCGCGAGAAAACAGGGGAGATGGTTCACCGGTAAAAAAACGGTTATCGGCAATATCCATCTTCAGAGAAAATTGGGACATGCGTACCTCATCCAGATTATGGGGTCGGGAGCCATCTCACCGGGAAATCCGATATTCAGATACCACGGGGAGAAAACTCACGACAATTCCGCTGTTGTAGCAGGCAGGGGAATGATTACCCCTGCCATTTCTTTTATTTATTTCAGCCAACGCTACTTATTTAACCCGCTTCTGGGCCTCTTTCAGCAGCGCTTCGAGGGTCTCTCCCGGGGCGGAGAATTTACGAGCCATGATCATGGCGGCGATAATATAGGGCTTCCAGCTCGCCTCTTTATAAGTGGCGATACGATATTTCTCGAATACCCCTTCGGTTACTTCCCCTTCCTTGCAGGAGACACCGGAAATATCGGCCGGCAGGCAGTGCATATAGAGCGCTTCGCCACCCTTGGTGAGCTTCATCATCTCTTCGGTGCAGTGCCAATCCTTGTGCTTGGCGTTCTGCTCAAGGCAGTGTTTCTCCAGCTCTTTGAGGCCAGCGTGGTCATTGGCACGCAGCAATTCGGTACGCTGTTCCATCACCTTGTAAGGAGCCCAGGACTTGGGATAGACGATATCGGCATCCTTGAACGCCTCTTCCATGGAGGTGACCTGACGGAAGCTGCCGCCGGATGCCTTGGCATTCTCCTTGGCCACTTCGATCACGTCCGGGATCAGGTCATAGCCTTCCGGGTGGGCCAGGGTCACATCCATACCAAAGCGGGTCATCAGGCCGATGATGCCCTGCGGCACGGAGAGCGGCTTGCCGTAGCTCGGGGAGTAAGCCCAGGTCATCGCAATCTTCTTGCCCTTGAGGTTTTCCAGGCTGCCGAAGTGCTCCTGCAACCAGGCCAGATCAGCCATGGACTGGGTCGGGTGATCAATGTCGCACTGCAGGTTGACCAGCGCCGGACGCTGGGGCAGCACCCCCTTCTCGAACCCTTCATCCAGTGCGGCGCCCACTTCACGCATGTAAGCGTTACCAGCGCCCAGATACATGTCGTCACGAATACCGATGGCATCGGCGCAGAAGGAGATCATATTGGCGGTTTCACGGACGGTTTCACCGTGGGCAATCTGGGATTTGCCCTCATCCAGATCCTGCTGGGCCAGACCGAGCAGGTTCAGTGCAGAGGCATAAGAGAAGCGGGTTCGGGTGGAGTTATCGCGGAAAACCGAGATACCGAGCCCGCTGTTAAACAGTTTGGTAGCAATATTTTCGGCACGCAGTGTCTTGAGGGATTCGGCCAGTTTCAATACCAGTTCAAGCTCCTGAGGTGTTTGCTCCCAGGTCAGCAGAAAATCTTTTTCATGCAGGTTGGATTTGAGTGCTTTGATCTCTTTGATTAACTCGTTCACTGCTTTCATCGTTCGCCCCAATTCGTTGGATGATATATGAATAGCTCCCCAGTCACTCACGATGTCACCAGCATCCCGGTTATGGGTGAGCTCATCGGTTAGCGTCGATATAGGGCAATCAATAAGCGTGCCAAGGTAAACATTTGCGGCGGAATAATAAGAAATGGCAAAAGTATGTGATGGGCGCCACAAAAATAGCAGCGATTAGCCCTATTTAGCTGATGAGGTTATGCGTTCACTGAATTTATCCTGCTGCGACCACATCTCATGGGGTGATAAAACCGAGTAACGGTAGAGATAATTATCACCCGGACACATCACTCGGGGCTGAAATGATATAAAGCAGACCAACTTTATCATTATGATAAGCGGCCGGGAGGTGACGGCCTCCCCTCCTCTCTGCAGCCTTGCAAAGGGCATTGAGCCATATATGCCACATCTGTCCGAATACCCGAGCGCCTTTCCGAGACTGGTAAACACAGGCCAAAGGGAGCAAGCTGGTTTGGCCTGCAGACCATTCGCAGCATGGCTCCGGCCACTTTATCCACCACAGCAAGGAGTGCTTATGACCGATGCCGCCGACAAGTCGCCCTCCTCCTGGCAGCTTTCGGATATCCGCGAGCTGGCGCAACTGCTGACCCAGGCGCTGCCCGCTACCGTACAGATAACGGAAGCGGTGCATCAGGCGGTGCTGGGTGGTATGGGTATCAAGGGGCGAGAGAAAGGTAAGACGGCAGGGCTCACCGGGCTTATTTACAAGGGAGTTCACGGGGCCGCAAATAGCCTCGGCAGTGGTATCAATGGCCTGCTGGCCCGCCTGCCACTCCCGACGCGACCTTCTGTGGCAGAGACGCCCAAGCGCGCGGCTCTGCTTGCCACCCTCAATGGGGTGCTGGGGGACAAGCTGGTCGAGCAGCAAAACGCCCTCGCCACCCCGATGACTCTGCGCTATCAGGGCAAGCCGCTCGATTGGCAGACCATGCCAGCCGACCTTCCCCACACGGGGCGAGTGCTGCTGATGATCCATGGCCTCTGCATGAACGACTTGCAGTGGCACACCAGCTATCAGGGGAAGTCCGTCAACCATGGCGAAGCGGTGGCCAGGGCGCTTGGCTATCTGCCTCTTTATCTGCGCTACAACTCGGGTCTCTCCATTGCCAGCAACGGGCAGGCGCTGGCGCTGCAGCTGGAGGATCTGTGTGACCGATGGCCGGGGGCCATCAAGCAGCTCAGCGTGCTGGCCTACAGCATGGGGGGACTGGTTATCCGAAGTGCCTGCCATTACGCCCAAATCCACTCACTGCGCTGGCCCAAGCGACTGCAGCATCTGATCTTTCTTGGCACCCCGCACCACGGCGCGCCGCTCGAATCCGCTGGCCACTGGCTGGAGCAGCTGCTGCCAGTCACCCCTTACAGCATGCCCTTTGTGAATCTGACCCGCATACGCAGCCAGGGCATTCGGGATCTTCGCCATGGCAAGGTCATCGACGCCTCCCGCAATAACAGGGAGCGCACCATAGGGCGTGATCCCCGCCAACCGCTCCCGCTTCCAAGCGACGTAGCCTGCTTTGCCATCGCCGGCACCACATCCGCCAAACGCACCCTGCTGGCAGAACGGCTGATTGGCGATGGACTGGTCCCCCTGCGCAGTGCGCTGGGCCTGCACCGGGAGCGCGCACATCAACTCGACTTTCCCCCCGAACATACCCTGATTGTCTATCGCACCACTCATATGGCCCTGCTCGGCAGCCCGGAGGTCGGTGCACAACTGCTGGACTGGCTTGACGATGCCAGGTGATCCCCCTTCTCTTTGCATACCGTTTCAGAAATTTGGTCGAACAGCGCCAATCGGGCGCAGCATGCAGTGCTCGCAGCAACTAGCCTTGGAGGCAGTGTTTGATATGAGCCAGCAGTGGAGCGCCATATGTTCTCTTACACCCTCACCTTCAAGGATGATGTCGACCGCCTGACCGCCCCCGAGCAGGAGGTCTCCTTGCAAAGCCCTGCCCAGGCGGGCGATTTCCTTATCCTCTCCGACGGTAGCCGCCATCAGGTGATGTTTGTCACCCACAGGGCCAACTACAGCAGCCTCTATCTCGATAAAGGGGTCAGGGTGCCGCAAAGCTAGCGCAGCTCATCCCTCTGTGTGTGAAAGCAAAAGAGCGGCACCTGGCCGCTCTTTGATCTCTCTTTATGTGGATTTGCTGTCACAGCACCTTGATCACCGGTTGGTGCACTATCTCGACGTCGCCTTTATAGACCACCAGCTCACCCGGTGGCACGCCTCGCTCACCCAATACGGTGACGACGCACTCGTAGCGATAGGGGCCGCTCGTGAAGAGGTAGGTATGATTGCCCCCCGTCCCCTCCACCCTGACGGTGCCATTTTTCAACACCAGATCCGGCTTGTCGGCGAGCGTCTTGCCCTTGGCCCAGGAGGCGTAGCGATAGTGGCCATCGTCCAGCTCGTCGATGCGGATGGTAAATTTCTCGGTCTGCCACATCAGCGCGGGGCTCTTGTACTCTCGCACACTGGGATGCAGACCACTTTTCTGCCTAGCGATAAGCTCGGCTTTCAATTTGGCGGCCTGCGCCGTCTGATGATTGATACCGATGACCTTGCCATCAAAGTCCATCCAGACCTCGCCACTGCCCAGCATGATGCCGCGCCAGCCCATGGTCTGCCAATCCTGCCCGACCCGGGAGGTAGCAATGCTTGTTAATATGGCGTCATCAAATACCTCATCAAAACGGGTCAGCATCTCCGCCGGGGTTTTGATGGCGGGAATGGGATACTCCTGCTTGAAGGGGTACTTCATCTGGTTGGCAAGGGCCTGATGATCACGGGCTTCTGCCGCATCGACCAACTGCTGCACAAAGGGGCGATATTCGGCCGGCAGCTGCTCTTCGTCGGCTGATACGGGGAGAGCTACCCACAATGTTCCCAGCAGCAACGCAGCACATAAGCCATAACGCCCCTGCCCTCCTTTGCTATTGCGGCCAAACAGTGCCCTGACATTCCATCTTGCTACTTTCATTCTGCCTGCTCTTCACATAACTAAAACGGCCAGCCACTATCCGCAGATGTTAGCTGGCGGACTTGAGCGATTTTTTAACGCGTTTGAGTGCCATCTGCCGCTTGAGCGGTGACAGGTAATCAATGAACAAGTTGCCATCCAGATGATCAATTTCATGCTGCATGACAATGGCCAAAAAATCGCTGCTCTCGATGGTAATCGGATTGCCTTTTCGATCCAGTGCAGATACCACCACCGAGCTGTAACGCTCGACATCCGCATAATAATCCGGCACGGAGAGACAGCCCTCTTGTCCAAGCACCTTTTCAGTACCGCTTATCACTTGTGGATTAATCAAAACCAGCGGCTGATCCCTGCTCTCGGACAAGTCGATAATAACGATCGCCTCTTTACGCCCGACTTGAGTCGCGGCCAAACCAATCCCGTTTTCCGTCGCATACAGGGTTGCCAGCATGTCATCGATCAGCCCCTGTACGGCAGCAATATCCTCAACCCGCTCGGCCTTGAGCCTCAACCTGGGGTCGGGAGCCGTCAAAATATTCAAAATCGCCATCACAACTCTCCATTAACCACTTTTTTCAATCCGAGGTCACTGCCCAACGGCCGGGACATGGAGACAAACGCCTGATCCTCTTCGACCACGTTGTAACCAAGGCGCTCATAAAACCGTATCGCCCCATGGTTCTCTGTGAAGCTGGACAAGGTGACCCGGCATTTCCCCTCACGCTCAGCCTCCTGATGAAGCCGTTCCATCACGGCAGCGCCAAGCTGCCGCCCCTGATACTGAGGGAAAATGATCAGCAGATGAACATGCTGGGCATCCTCATATGGCTTGCTACATAACAGACCAATGCGTTCTCCCCCATGCAGGATCCACGAAAACCATTGCGGCAAATATGAGCTGGCTAGCCGTTCGCGTTGAAATTGGTCATCCCAGCCAAAGAGCGCCTCAACATAGGGAAATATTCCCTCTTTGACGGCAGTAAAGACCTGCTCCAATTCACTTTGCGGCACATTAATCAGCTCAATATCCATCTCTTTCCCTGCTCAAGCCATATTGGATACGCGGTTAGCACACAATCACCCTATTACGATTTCTCCAAACGGCAGCTTCTGAAGCATCACGAGCGGTCACAACACCTCAACCTTTACCTTGATAATCCCGTCGCGAATATTGCCGATGGAGCTAAAAGCCGATTTGGAGAGATCGATAATTCGCCCGCTTTTAAAGGCGCCACGATCATTGACCTTGACCACGACGCTCTTGCCGTTGGCGAGGTTGGTCACCCGCACCATGGAGCCAAAGGGCAATTCCATATGGGCGGCGCTATTGAGGTTGTTACGATAGAGCTCGCCGCTGGCGGTCTTTTTACCGTGATAGCGGTCGGCATAATAGCTGGCATAACCGGTCTCGCTATAGCCGCGCCAGCTGCCGCCGTGGCTCTCGTCATAACGGCTGCTACAGGCGGCCAGCAGCAGGCAGACAAGCAACAGCCCCCCTTTGCAGACCGATTGCACCACTCCCTCTCTCCCGATGCCGCGCATCTACTTCTCCTCGCTCACCTTGCCGGATAGATAGTCCGGCGGATCATCTCACGTCGCAGTAACGGGGAGACTCTCCCCATACCGGCAAGCCACCGCAATGTAGGCGGCCCCTTGCCATCATGGGGCCCAGCCCTGTTGCCAACGCAGTGGTCACCGCGATTGTTGCAATAAACACAGGCTTTAAATCACCACTGTTGCACCTAAGAGACAATCAAGGGGCCACTTCTCTGCTCTCGTTTGCCAACAAGAGCACGCAACCCCCCTCCGATCTGCGTCCGAAACGCAGCACAACAAGAGGGATACTTATTAACCAGAACCGGGCAAGCCCGTTCATCCGCAGCCTTATCCCATCAGGGGCAGCGCCGCTACTTTGCCATATTTCTCCAATAAAAAGGGAGGCGAATGCCTCCCTTTTCTCTTGCTATTTGCCCATCAGAGTCAGGCGATCAGCTTGTCGTCGGCAAAGCCGAAACCGCGCAGACCCACCACATGCACATGCTCGTGCTTGCCTTGCACCTTGCGGATGAGCTTGTAGGTGGTGCCCTTCTCGGGGCTGATGTTCTCGGGCGCTGCGATAAGCAGCTGCATATCCTGCCGCTCGCACAGCTCGAACAGGGTGGCGATGGATTTGCCATCCAGACGGGCCGCTTCGTCGAGGAATAGCAGACGGCAGGGGGCGATATCCTTGCCGCGCAGACGGCGGGACTCCTCCTCCCAGCTGATCAGCACCATCAGCAGGATGGCCTGACCGGTACCGATCGCCTCACCGGTAGAGAGCGCACCGCTCTCGGCCCGCAGCCAGCCATCGGCCCCGCGCTGCACCTCGATCTCCAGCTCCAGATAGTTGCGATAGTCGAGCAGCACGTCGCCCATCACCTGATAGCTGCGATCCCCCTGCTCGATCTGCGGGTTCAGGCGCTGGAACAGCTTGGCCATCGCCTCGGAGAAGCTGAGCTCCTTGTCGGCGAACAGATCGTTGTGCATGGCGGTTTGATCGGCCAGCGCCGTCAGCAGACGGGTGTGGGCCTCGCGGATATTGACGTTGAGGCGCACCCCGCGCACCAGACCGAAGGCGATGTTCTGCAAACCCTGGTTGAGCACCCGGATGCGGTTCTGCTCGCGGCGGATGATATTGGTGATCTTGGCCGCCACCTCATGGGAGGAGAGCGACAGATGGGTTTCCCGCTGCTTGAGCTCGTCAGCGAGACGGGCCAGCTCGATCTCCATCTCCTCGATCGCTTCGACCGGATCATCGGAGCGGATGATGTCGTTGCGGATGCGATCTTTAAGGTAACGGTAGACCTGCACGTAGAAGGCCACCTTCTGCTCGGTGCTGCGGTTGCCCTCGGAGAGACGCAGCGCATCGCGCAGGGCCTCGTCGTGTGCCACCGCCACCCGCAGGGCGCCGAGGGCCTTGTCCGACATGGAACGCAGCTCGTCGCTGTCAAGGTACGCCAGCTCGCGCTTGTTGAGGCGCTTCTCGACGTCGGTCTCCCGCGCCAGCCGCACCACCCGCGACCAGCTCGCCTTGTGACCCACCAGGGATTTACGGGCACTGTAGTAATCCTTGCCTTCCAGCTTGAGACGGCCACCGAGGGATTCAATCTCGCGCTTGGTCACCTGCAACTGGGCCTCGGCGCTGGTGCGACGGGAACGGGTGCGGATCAGCAGCTCTTCGATCTCTTTCTTGTGAGCGCGCGCCTTCTCTTCCATATCGTCAGAGAGGGTCAGGCCCATGGCCGCCAGCTCCTGCTCAAACTCGGTCAGGGTCTGGCGCTTGGCCTCGACGCTGGAGTTGAGGGCGGTGCGCAGCTGCAACGCCTCGGTGTGGCGCTGGGCAATCTGCTTGTGCTGCTCGCCAGCGGTGCGGGCCGCCAGCTCTGCCGCTTTCAGCTTCTCTTTGAGTCGCTCGCTCATCTCGGAGGCCTTGCCCAGCAGGTCTTGCGCATCCTGATAGGCAAAGTGCGGCAGGCGGGCCACCAGCTGATCGAGGGCGTAGCAACGGCGCTTCTGCTCGGCCAACAGGTCGCTCACCTCATCATAGGCAGCCTGCAGCGCCGCAAGATCCTGCGGATCCTGACGCAGCACCTGCACCATGGTTTCCAGTTTTTCCAGCGACTTGCCGTGCTTGGCGATAAAGGCTTCGGCCTGTTTCAGGGCTTCCACATCGGCGTGAGCCGCCTCGAGGCGGGCCGCCAGCTCTGTCTCGGCAAACAGGTGAGCAAAGGGCAGCATCCCCTGCACCAGCTGGATATGGCGAGTCAGCTGGGCGCCGGCCGCTTTGGCCTCGGCCAGCTGCTTGTCGCACTCACCGATGGTCCCTTGCAGCGCGCGCAGTTCGGCCTGTTTGGCCTGCACTTCGGCTTCGGGGTCGGGGCGGAAGGCGATATCCAGATGCTGGCCAATAAAGTCGCGGAAGTGACCGTAGAGACGGTGGTACTTCTGCTGCTCGAAGGCAGCCTTGGCGTAACCCTCGATGAGCCCTTCGCGCTCAAGGTCGAGCTGCTCGATCCGTTTTTCCCGGGCGGCGCGACCAAACAGCGGCAGCTCGGGATAGCGGGAGAAGCGCACCTGACGCTTGCTGGTGCGCACCAGCACGGCGTCCCCCAGCTCGTCCGCTTCCACCAGATCCTCATCAAAGGAGTCGGGGTTGCCCTGAATCAGGTAGATATCTTCCGGGCAATCTTCCAGCTTTTTCAACCGCTCGATGGCACCCTCAAGGTCGAGCACCACCAGGGCGCTGCGAGCCGGGCCGTAGAGCGCGGAGTAGTAAGGGGCATCGTCGATGGAGATGTCGTCGTAGACATCGGAGAGCAGCACGCCCCCCACCTGCTCGGCAATGCGGGCAAGACGTGGATCCGCCTCGCCTGCCCCCAGCTGCAGATTGCGAATTTGCAGCTCCAGCGCCTGTTTCTGCGCCGCGATGCGGTTGCTCTCCTGTTCGAACTCGCGCTCCTTGTCGAGCACTGTCTGCATACCGGCCGAAAGCTCTTCGGCAGTGGCGAGCGGCAGACCGCTCTGTTCGCGCAGCTGCTCGAGCTTTTCAAAGGATTTCAGCCAGCGCGGCGCCAGCTTGGTCAGCTCAGCAATATCACGCCCCAGCTGGGTGCCCTGATGCTCGAGGCTGGCGCGGCGCTGGTTCACCTCCGCCTGCTGCTCGGAGAGCTCCTCCTGACGGGTGCGTTGGGCTTCGAGGAAGATCTCCAGCTCATCGCTGCTGGCAATCAGCTGGCCAGAGGCCTGCTGCAGCTCGTCGCGCAGCTTGAAGAGACTCTTCTGGCTTTCGCTCTCTTTCTCGAGGCGAGCCAGCGCGGCGCGCAGCCCCTGCCCCTGGGCAATGCGAGCCTTGTCTTCGATGTGACGCTTGAGCAACGCCTGCGCGGTGGGCCAGGCGGCCTCGCGCACTGTCTCCGGGGCGATGCTCAAAAGCAGCGCCAACGCCGCTTCATGCTCGGCTACCGCCGCCTTGGCCAGCGCCAATTGCTGTTCGGCCCCCAGCACCCGGCTGGTGAGGCTCTGCTCGGCTGCGCGGAACTGGTGCAGGGTGTCGCTCGCCTGTTCGGCGGTCAGCCCCGGCAGCTCGCACTGCTCGCGGGCAGCCTCCAGCGCCTGCACCGCTTGACGGTACTGGATGGCGCGGGTCTGCTGAATATCGAGCGCCTGCTGGTAGTCGGCCAGCTGGGTCTTGAGGCTGTCGACTTCTGCCTGTGCCAGCTCCTTGCGCTCTTCCACTTCCAGCAGCTGGCCGTGGATCTCCTCCACCACCGCTTGCTGCTGCTCGAGTTTGTCAGAGAGATCCGCCAGATCGGCGCGGTACATCTCGATCTTCTTCTGCAAGGAAACCGCTGCCATCACCTTGGCCAGATGCTCTGAGGCAGACTCCAGCTCGTCGGTCAGCAGTTTCTCGCGGTTGGTGAGCTGCTCCACCTCGTCGGCCAGATAGATGGCGCGCTGCTTCTCTTCGGCCAGAATGCGGCGCTTGTCGGCCAGCTCCTGACGCGCCTTGAGGGCCAGCTCGGAGAGACGGCTCTTCTCGGCGGCGTTGCGCACATAGTCGGCAGCCACATAGTGGGTAGTCTCGGTGATCAGATTCTTGAACAGATCCCGCTGACCCTGGGTCTCCTTGATCGCTTCCAGCGTGCGGCGGTTTTCATAGATGGCCGCCTCCATGTCTGCAAACGCCTTGCGTACCCCGGAGTTCTCCGGCAGCAGGTACTCGCGCAGGGAACGGCTGATGGACGAGGAGATGCCGCCGTAGAGGGAGGCTTCGATCAGGCGGTAGAACTTGCCGCGATCTTTTTGATCACGCAGCTTCTTCGGGGTGATACCGAACTCGAACATGAAGTTGTGATAGTCGGTCACCGTATTGAATTTGGCGACTTTCAGCGCCCCCAGCTCGGCGGCCGCCCCTTTCAGATCGGTAAAGGCGCGTACCCGGCCCTTGCCGCCATCAAGCTTCTCCAGCAGCAGATCGGTCGGTGCCAGATTCTCCGGCACATCCACCAGCGCAAACGGGGTGATGTTGACCTTGTTGTCACGGTTGGCCACCTGCTCGAGGTGGACGCCGACCCAGATCCGCTGTTCGCGGCTGTTCATCACTTCCAGCAGGGAGTAGCAGTGGCCGCGCTGCAGCTTGCCGTAGAGCCCCTTGTCACGAGAGGCGCTGCTGGAGCCCGCTTCCGTGGTATTGCGGAAGTGAAGCAGTGACTGGTCGGGGATGAGCGCCGCGATAAAGGCCGCCATGGTGGTGGACTTGCCCGCGCCGTTGCCGCCGGAAAGAGTGGTGACCAGCTGGTCGAGATCGAAGGTCCGGGCAAAGAAGCCGTTCCAGTTGACCATGGTCAGGGATTTGAACTTGCCTCGCACCGGTTATACCTCCAGATCCAGTTGTTCTTCATCGAGATCCGCCTCGATGTCATCAAAGAGCGAGTCGCTGCTCGGCATTTCGTCGTCGTGGAAGATGGCTTCACCCTCCTGGATCATCCGCAGTTGAACGGCGCGCGGATCTTCATCGGAACGCACGTCAGCGGCGAAACGGAACACCGATTCGTTGACCCGGAATTTATCCCCGTTGCCAAGGGCGGTGATCATGCCAAGGCGGCGCAGACGGCGCATGGAGGTACGGATCTTTTCGAGCAACTTCTTCTTGTCGAGATCGGTACCGCCGGAGCGGCTGTTGACCATCCGCAGCAGCTGCTTCTCGTCGGCGAGGCTCAGCACCTCTTCTTGCAGCTCGGCCATGGCGAATACCCCTTCCGAAGCCAGACGGTCCGGGCTCAGGTAGAGGTAGCAGAGCACCTTGCCCACCAGCATATCGAGCTCGGAGAGCACAGTGGTGCCGATGTCGGAGCTCGGGCGCGGGCGCAGGTAGAAGAAGCCTTCCGGCGCCTTGATCAGCTCCACCTGATAGCGGCCGTAGAAGATCTCCAGCTCGCTGTGATATTCGACCAGCGCCGAATGCTGCTCGAACTCGTCGGCACTGATGTGACGACCGGAGCGCAAGGCGGTATCGATGCGCGGAAACAAGGGGTTGGCAATCGCCTCTGCGAGGCGCAGCGGCAAGGGAAACTCAGAATTGATCAATGACATAGGCCTGAACCTTGGATCCAGCTTGGTTAATGGGTTTCCATGCGGGTTGGCGATGCAGTTCGCGCTCGCCGCTGGCATGGCCCAGGCGCACGGCCTGGTCGATCAGAAGACGCGCCACATCGAAGTGGGCATGAGCCGGGTAGTCCAGCAGGTATTCCCGCAGCACATCGGCCAAGTCCAGCTGCTGGCCCTGCTCGGGGTAGCGGGCCAGATAGCGCTCGATGCGCTCGGCCAGCTCCTGGTTGATGTCCACCATCTCGACGTACTCCATCTCGAGTGGCACCTCACCGGTCACCTCCTCGTCGTGGATGGCGATGGTTTCGTCGCGCAACTCCAGCAGACGGGGCTCTTCGGCCACCCGCAGCTGCCAGTTGTGCTGCTCGAAATTGCGGATGGACTCGCGCAGCCGCTGGCTGAAGGCGCGGTTCTTGTCCATGTCGATGGCGTTGCGGATAAATTTGTGGACGTGCCTGTCGTAGCGGGACCAGAGCTCGATGCACTGCTGACCCCAGCTGGTGATGACGTCAAGACGACCTTGCAACGCGTGAGTCAGCTCCTCGACGTGGAACAGATCGTCGCGCCCCTGCGCCGCTTCCTGAATATTGAGCAGCCCCGCCTGCAGGCGGTGGCCGGCAGCGTCCAGGGTATCCTGCAGCTCGCGCAGGGTCTGGCCTGTCTCGTGCAGCAGCTTTTCGCAGCTGTGAATGGCATCGACCCAGTTCTGGGTCAGCAGGGCCGCGATTTCGCTCTTGACCTGATTCTGCTGCTCATCCATGGCGCGCTGGGTGAGATCGATACGTCCAAGGGTCTCTTCCAACGAGAAGGTGAGGCGCGGCAGCACCTCGGCATCCCACTGCTCGCGGGTGTTGGTCTCCAGCGCCGCCTTGCGGGCGGTGTCGAGCTCGGAAGCCAGGTGTTCGAGCAGAATGGAGAGCTTGATGGAGTCAACCTGACGCTGATCCATAAAGAAGTCGACGATGCTCACACCCAGGCGCGACAGGCGGTAGAGGCTCTCCCCCGCCACCATGTCGGTGTTGAAACGCGACAGCAGCTGCTGGCGAATGAGATCGTTGATGGCGTTGTTGGCGCGACCGGTGAGGGTCTCGTCCATCTGACCGAAAGCGCTGCTGACATAGCCAAAGGCATCGTGCAGCGCCGCTTCCGACAGATCCGACTCATCTTCGGACAGGGTCTTGATTGCAATCAGAAAGGCCAGCCGGTCGGTTGGCAGGCTCAGCGCCAACCCCTCCTGCCTGACCCACCCTACTAGCTCCGGCAAAGAACGCTCTGGCAGGGTACGGGATGTACTCATCATGATGTTGTCATCTCGTTGTTGTATTGGGCGCAAAATCGTGCGCGCGGCTACATCCGGTAGCATCGAAACATGGTTCACATCGACGTGAACCGCGAGCAATCAGCTGGCCGGCTTCTGGGCCATCACATGGATATAGCGACCGAGGGAGACAAAAGGCTCCTGACGGCAATATTGCTGCTCCATGGCCAGCAGATCGTCGAACTTCTCCACCTGATCCTGCTTGTGACGCATATAGTCGTGGATCACCCGCACCCCGGTCTTGCCGATGATGCGCAGCCCCCCACGACCAATCCAGTCATAGACCTGCTCCGGCAGCTGGGGATTCGTGGGCGTAAGCGCAGTCTGACGCTTCTTGCGAAGACCAAGGCGCACATAGTCAAAATTGCCCACCACCAGGCTCTGGAACAGCAGGCCATGACGGTTGTAGAAAAGCAGCGACAGTATGCCCCCGGCATTGACGAAAGGGAACAGACCCAGCAAGGTCTGACGCGGCTCGGCAAGCCACTCCAGCACCGCATGGCAGAGCACCAGATCAAAGGTCCCGGTCACGTGTTGCTTCAGATCCTGAATGGGGCAATGGATGAGACGAATTTTGTCTTCCAGCCCCTTCTCGGCGATCTGGCTGCGGGCCAGTTTCAGCATTTCTGCTGACAGATCGCACAGCTCCACCTGATGACCCATGGCCGCCAGCTTCTGGGCGAAATAGCCAAAACCGCCCCCCGCATCGAGGATGCGCAGCGGTCGGTTGCCAAGGCGGGCCAGGCAGGCTTCGATGTCGCTCCAGACAATGGTGGTGCGGATGCGCCCCTTGGTGGAGTCGTAAATGTTGCGGGCGAACTTGTCGGCGCGCCCGTCAAAACTCTGATCGTGCTTCAAGGAGAAACTCAACATTAGCGCCACGGGGTTGTGGCCATCCCAAAAAAGAGAGGTATTCTGTCACATCCCGAATTTGCTGAAAACTCAAGGAAGTGTCTGCCGTGTTTGTGCTCAAAAAGTGGCTTGGTCAGCTGCTGATGCCGCTCCCCTTCTCCCTCTCCCTGCTGCTGGTCGCCTTGCTGCTGCTCTGGTTCACCCGTTTTCAGAAAACCGGCAAGCTGCTGGCGACTCTGTCGCTGCTGCTGGTCGCCCTGCTGGGAATGCGGCCGGTGAGCTACGAACTGGCCCGCGGGCTGGAGCAAACCTTCCCGCCGTTCGAGGTGAGCCAGCATCCCAACATCGACGCCATCGTGGTGCTCGGCAACGGCCATGTCAGCGATCCGGCGCTGCCGATGCGCAGTTGGCAGAACAATATCTCGCTGGCACGAACTCTGGAGGGGGTGCGCCTCGCCCAGGCCTATCCCGAAGCCGAGCTGGTTTTCTCCGGCTATGTGTCGGGGGATACCCTCTCCAATGCCGAGGTCAATGCCCGGATGGCCGAGAGCCTCGGTATTCCCCGTTCGCGGATGACGTTGTTTGAAAACAACAAAGACACTCATGATGAGGCGGTCAGTATCAGCCGACATCTGAAAGGAAAAGAGGTGGCGCTGGTCAGTTCTGCCACCCACCTGCCGCGCGCCATGGCCCTCTATCAGGGTCAGGGGCTCAACGCCGTGCCGGCCCCCACCGATTACACCGCCAAGCAGAGCCAGGTGGCCCAACCGCTCTACAGTTATTTACCCAAAGGGCGTTATCTGATGTATTCCGAAGCTGCCATCCACGAATGGATTGGGGTATGGTGGGCTCGCTTGCGGGGGCAGGTTAACGAATGAGCAATCAAGCGTTTCATTCCTGATTTGGATCAGGAAAGCGAAAAAAAATTACGTCATTTGCCGCCGGGTCAGCTATCTTGGGCTCGGTTCAATTCATATAATGTTGCGCAATCAAATGCCTAGGAGATTAAGAAGATGAGACAGCACCTGGTAATGGGTAACTGGAAACTGAACGGCACCAAGGCTTCTGTAGAAGCTCTGATCAAAGGACTGACCCCGGCTGCTGCCGCTCATCCTTCTGTGCAAGTCGCCGTCTGCCCGCCGGTTATCTTTTTGGGTCTGGTTGAGCAGCTGACCGCAGGCACCAAAATCGCCTACGGTGCCCAGAACGCCGACGTACACGAGTCTGGCGCCTTCACCGGTGAAAACGCTCCGTCCATGCTGAAAGCCTTCGGTTGCACCTACTCCCTGGTCGGCCACAGCGAGCGTCGTACCCTGCACGCAGAGAGTGACGACGTAGTTGCTGCCAAGTACGAGGCGATCCAGAAAGGCGGCCTGGTGCCGGTTCTGTGCATCGGTGAAACTCTGGAGCAATTCGAAGCCGGCGTGACCAAGAACGTGGTTGAGACCCAGCTGAAAGCCGTTATCGACCGTTGCGGTATCGCCTCCTTCAACAACGCCGTTATCGCTTACGAGCCGGTATGGGCCATCGGTACTGGCAAGACTGCCACTCCGGAGATCGCTCAATCCGTTCACGCTCACATCCGTCAGTACCTGGCCGGTTTTGATGCCGCCGTTGCTGCCAAAGTACAGATCCTGTACGGCGGTTCCGTCACTGGCGCCACTGCTGCCGACCTGTTCGGTCAGCCGGACATCGACGGTGGCTTGGTCGGTGGTGCGTCCCTGAAAGTGGACGACTTCTCCCAGATCATCGCTGGCGCTGCCAAGTAATCGCTGATTACGGCAAAGAGAGGGGCTTGTCCCCTCTCTTGTATCGCTTTTCCTATGGTGGCCCCCGCATCCCATACGAAAGCCGATATAGTAAAAGTGGCTTGTCTATTTCCAAACATTCGTATTTGACAACTCAGATCCAGAGGCACTCATGACCAAACAAATCAAACGTATTGGTGTTCTGACCAGTGGTGGCGACGCGCCGGGTATGAACGCAGCCATCCGCGCTGTGGTTCGCGCCGGTCTGCATTACGGCCTGGAAGTTTACGGTATTTATGATGGCTACCTCGGTCTGCACCAGGATCGCATCGTCAAGCTGGAGCGTCACAGCGTTTCCGACGTGGTGAACCGTGGTGGTACTTTCCTCGGCTCCGCCCGTTTCCCAGCCTTCAAAGACCCCGCAGTGCGCGCCGAAGCGATCGAGAACCTGAAAAAGCACAGTATCGATGCGCTGGTCGTCATCGGTGGTGACGGCTCCTACATGGGTGCCAAGAAGCTGACCGAAGAGGGTTTCCCCTGCATCGGCCTGCCGGGCACAATCGACAACGATATCGCCGGTACCGACTTCACCATCGGTTTTGATACCGCTCTGAACGTGGTGGTTGACGCCATCGACCGTCTGCGCGATACCTGCAGCTCCCACCACCGTATCTCCGTGGTCGAGATCATGGGACGCCACTGTGGCGATCTGGCCATGTCTGCCGCCGTTGCTGGTGGTGCCGAGTACGTGATCGTACCGGAAGTGGCCTTCGACAAAGAGAAGCTGCTCAAGCAGATCAAGGAAGGCGAAGCCAAGGGCAAGAAGCACGCCATCATCACCATCTGCGAGCACGTTACCGACGTGAACGCACTGGCCAAGGACATCGAAGCCCTGACCGGTCGTGAAACCCGCGCTACCATCCTGGGCCATATCCAGCGTGGCGGTGCCCCGACTGCCCGTGACCGCATCATGTCCAGCCGTATGGGTGCTTATGCCGTTGAGCAGCTGCTGGCTGGTCACGGTGGTCGCTGCGTCGGTATCCAGCGCAACGAGCTGGTACACCACGACATCATCGACTGCATCGAGAACATGAAGCGTCCGTTCGATCAGGAGCTTTACAACCTCTCCACCACCCTGTTCTAAGCACTGCCGGAACAAGCTGGTTATGCAAAAACCCTCCATCCGGAGGGTTTTTCTATTTCTAGCCGCAGAGCACCGTGGTGCCCAGGAAATGGATTGGTGCCAATACATTTGGCAATGTCATCAGGCAGGCCCGACAACTGCGATATAACAACAACGCCTATATGACCGGCTTGAGGTTGGGGTTGCGCTTCAGCTCAGCCAATTGACCCACCGTTGCCAGTCGCTACCGACTGCTTGCCCAGCCTCCTTTCTGCATCATCTCTTCCGCTCTATCTTATTCCCCCCACTGTTACTGTTGTCCTCTGGTGCTCCTGTTAGGCGATGCGTTATCTCTAATCCGCACCGACGGGGCTCAACATTGGCTACAGATACAGGCAGTCGCAGATCGGGGGCCTATCTCGCTCCCCCCCTGCAGGTTGCAACTTGTCCCCTTGAGGGAAAAACCGCTTCCCAAGCCACTATTGCACCAACCAATATCAATCACGCTATCTCATCCATAGTCAGAGGCTAAAAAATTGGCTACCTCTGCATTTTTTCTCTCTCAGATCCGGCTACATCGCTAAAAGCAGGGCTATTTATGCAGATCCATGAACAGAAGATCGTGATAAAACCCTAACCATGGCGCTGGATTGCATGCCGATACCGGCATTAGTCTCTTTCAGAGGGGGATTATCTTCGCCATAAGCGGTAAAACCAGATTCACAGCCATTTTTTGACGCTAAAAATGGCTGCCTAGCCCAACAAAAAATGTAAAACCAATTAATGGCCCTATTCAAACCCCAGAGTTCATATTCCATGCGATTAACTAACACACTGAAAATAAAGAACTTTTAATGTGACAGCCCCATTAAAACAACCAGCACCTCAAACATAGAGGATAAAACAGCCAAAGGATTGCAAAAACAGAGCTTTCATTGCCACGAAGAACACAAAGCTCACTTTTATCAATTAAACCCTTGTTTTAAGCTCCTGTTATGGTATCTTGACCTCATCAACCAACAACCTGGGGAGAAAAAAGATGAAAGAGTTTGTTGTTACCGCTGTTTTTACCGTGTTTTTCACCCTGGTTGCTGTCTCTCTGCCCTCGCTGTCACAGCTCTGAGTCGGATAGAGAGGCATCAATCGGGAACGAGCCTCTCTGGCATGACGCTTTAATCACCACAAACTGGTGTTTTCAGCCATCAGTGCCGAAATGGTCAACATGGATATGATTTCAAGCTGTTGTGGTTGCTTGTTTAACCACACTTCTGACTGAGCCAACGTCAGACCATCCTCGGGGGAGCCAAGCTCCCCTTTTTGCTACCTGCCGTCTGACAACACCATTCCTCTCTCCATATCCTTTCCTCCTCTTCTACCGCTTTGCTGTTTGTTCTGACCAATCCATTTTTCCAGTAACCAGCGGGCACAAAAAAGCCCCCACCCGAAGGTGGAGGCTTGTGGCATTACTGGACGTGTCTACCCGTGGGTAATCCCGCTTATACCTTGTTCCAGCGCTGCGGGTCATACTCCGGGCTGAAACGGTCAACGATCACGGCGCAGGCTGCGTCACCGGTGATATTGAGGGAAGTCCGGATCATGTCGAACAGGCGATCCAGCGCGAACAGCAGCGGCAATCCTTCGATGGGGATCCCTGCCGCCAGCAACACCGCCACCACCAGGAAGCTCGGGCCCGGTACACCGGCCTGACCAATCGCGCCCAGGGTAGCTGTCACTATGATGGCGGCCCAGGCACCAACGCTCAGATCAATGTTGTAAACCTGCGCAAAGAAGATGGCGACCAGACCGTAATAGATGGCGTTGCCGCTCATGTTGATGGTGGCCCCCAGCGGCAACACGAAAGAGGCCGTTGCATTGGTCACCTTCAGATCCTGCTCGCAGGTCTCCATATTGACCGGCAGGGTCGCCATGGAGGAGGCGGTAGAGAAGGCAACGATCTGCGGCTTCTTCATCGCCGAGATATAGGTCATCACCGGCGTGTTGGAGAAGAGCGCCACCAGCAGCGGGTAGACCACAAAGCCGAAGATCAGAATCGCAGCGACATAGACCACAAACAGCTTGAGCACCAGCGTCAGCACATCGAAGCCATAGGTGCCGATGGCATCAGCCATCAGACCGAATACCCCGAGCGGCGCGATGATCATTACCTTGTTGATCATCCAGACAAAGGCATCCACCAGGGTATTGAGGCCATCGACCAGCGGCTTGGCCCGCTCGCGCGGCTGTTTGGCCAGCGCAATGCCGAGGAACATGCAGAACACCAGGATCTGCAGAATGTTCGCCTCGTTGAGGGACTGGAACACGTTGGTCGGGATCATGCCAAGCAGGGTTGCGACGGCATCCGGCAGCGCCCCTTTATCGGCATAATCACCGCCAAACATGGAGGAGACAGAGCCAAAATCGACACCGACACCCGGCTTGAAGATCTGCCCCATCACCAGTGCCAGCAACACGGCCAGTGCCGAAGTGACAAGGAAGAAGGCCAGCGTGGCCACCCCTATCTTGCCCGCTGCCGGGCTTGCCCCCAGATTGGCGGCGCCGGAGAGGATGGCAACCGCCACCAGTGGGATCACCAGCATCTTGATCAGCTGGATAAAGAGGGTACCGAGTGGGGCAAAGATGGTGGCCTGCTCACCCATGAGCACCCCGACCACAGCCCCCAGTACCATGGCCACCACAACCTGGAAGCCAATATTTTTTATGAGTCCTTTAGTCAACACAGTACTTTCCTTTATGTAGCTACATTCGCACTTTCCCAGTGCAATAAACCAGACAGGGGAATGAGCTCCTGCACATTCCCCTGCTGCGGCGTGTTATCGCATATTTCATTGCTGTTTGAAATCGACAAATCGTTAACAGAAGCTATTAATAATTTTCTAAAAAGCGCATTTTCCACCCTTTGGTTGCGTTTTTTGCTGTCAGTCCAATGACAACTGGCAAAATGTTGTGCTAGCTTGGCTGCACAACCGAACATACAAGGATGTAAAGATGCTGAAAGTTAACGAATATTTTGACGGAAATGTAAAATCCATCGGTTTTGAGCAAAAAGGCGAGAAATCTACTGTCGGCGTCATGAACATCGGCGAATACCTGTTCAATACCGCCGCCCCCGAGCGGATGACGGTGATCAAGGGCGCCCTGACCATCCAGCTGGCGGATGAAGATGAGTGGCACACCTACAGCCAGGGTGAATCCTTCCTGGTTGCGGGCCACTCCTCCTTCAAGCTGGAGGTGACTACCCCCACCGCTTACCTGTGTGAATTTCTCGACTGATCTGTCCGGCTGAAGGGGCTCATCCCTTCAGCCCTCTCTCCCTCCCGCTCTTCATATCTCTACTCATGTCACAGCGCGGCACATCCCCGCTTTTCATCCATGGCAAAAATCCTAGAATAAACAGACATAAACCATCATCGGAGTGGTGTCATGATCAGTGTGTTTGACCTTTTCTCTATCGGTATCGGCCCCTCCTCTTCCCATACAGTCGGTCCCATGCGCGCCTCTTATGCCTTTGTGCAGCAGCTTAAGCTACGTGGCCATCTACCTCATACTGCGCGAGTCGAAGTGGAGTGTTACGGCTCGCTGGGGCAGACCGGCAAGGGACACGGTACCGGCAAGGCGATCATTCTGGGGCTGTCGGGCTTTGAACCGGAATCGGTCGATATCGATGCCATTCCCGCCATTCTGGCACGAGTGGAAAAGGAGCAGAGCCTGCAGCTGGCAGGCGAGCAACCAAGCCATTTTCCGCGCACCGGTGCCATCATCTTCAACCGCCGCAAAACCCTGCCGGCCCACACCAACGGCATGACTCTGCGGGCCTTTGATAAAGAGGAAAACCTGCGCTTCAGCCAGACCTACTACTCGATTGGCGGCGGCTTCATCATTGAAGAGAGCCACTTCGCAACCGCCAAGGAGGAAGCCGCCAGAACGGATAGCGAACATCCCATTCCCTACCCCTTCGAGAGCGGCGCCCAGTTGCTGGCACACTGTCAGGAGAGCGGTCTCTCCATCTCCGGCATCATTCTGGCCAACGAGCGGGTCTTTCGCAGCGACGAGCAGATAAAGAGCGGTCTTCGCAAGATCTGGCAGGCGATGCAGGGTTGCGTCGAGCGGGGATGCAAGAGCGAAGGGGTTCTGCCGGGCGGGCTCAAGGTACGACGCCGCGCCCCAGGGCTGTTTCGCCAACTCAGCTGCGAGACCAACTTCAACAAGGATCCCCTGATGGTGATGGAGTGGGTCGATCTGTTTGCGCTGGCCGTCAACGAAGAGAATGCGGCGGGCGGACGAGTGGTCACCGCCCCCACCAACGGCGCCTCCGGCATCATTCCGGCGGTGCTGCACTACTATGATCGCTTCGTCCACAAGGTCGATGACGACGAGCTGGTGCGCTTTTTCCTCACCGCGGCAGCCATCGGCATCTTATATAAGAAGAATGCCTCCCTGTCGGGAGCGGAAGTGGGCTGTCAGGGTGAGGTTGGCGTGGCCTGCTCCATGGCGGCCGGCGCGCTGACCGAACTCTTGGGTGGCAGCCCGGCCATGGTGGAAAACGCCGCCGAGATCGGCATGGAGCACAACCTCGGGCTCACCTGCGATCCCATTGGCGGGCTGGTACAGGTGCCCTGCATCGAGCGCAACGCCATGGGCGCAGTGAAAGCGATCAATGCAGCTCGTCTTGCCCTGCGTGGCACTGGGGAGCACAAGGTGTCGCTGGACAAGGTGATCAAAACCATGTGGGAGACTGGCAACGACATGAAGACCAAATATAAGGAGACGGCCCGTGGTGGCCTCGCCGTTAACATTACCGAATGTTAAAAAACGGCAATTGACTCCATTTGGTTCTGAAATGCCCGGCATCGCCGGGTATTTTTATGGGCAAACGCTTAACAAAATGGATAAGCACCAAAATAAATTTTATACTCGCGCCTCAAACTCAACAAAAATAGATCTATTTCAACTTTTTTTAGGTCGCGAGCCGTTACACTACGGTTATCTGGTTCAGTGACCTGCGCAAACCAGCGCGTTCCTTGGATCTCCCAAATTTCTGTGAGTGGGCATGCCGCCCCCTTCTACCCTGAGGTAATAGTGACATGATCAGCGTTTTTGATATCTTCAAAATCGGTGTAGGCCCCTCTTCTTCCCACACTGTTGGCCCGATGAAAGCAGCCAAACAGTTTGTTGACGAACTGCGCGCAGGCGGCAAGATCCGCGATATCACCCGCATCAATGTCGATGTCTACGGCTCCCTCTCCTGGACCGGTAAAGGCCACCACACCGACACCGCCATCATCATGGGCCTGGCCGGCAACCTGCCGGAAAACGTCGATATCGATGCCATCCCTGAATTTATCTCCCGCGTAGAACAGACCGAGCGTCTGCCGATCGGCCTGCACTGCCACACCGTCAGCTTCCCGCGCGATGCCATGGTATTCCACGACGAAGCCCTGCCGCTGCACGAAAACGGCATGAAGCTGACTGCTTTGATCGAAGATGAAGTTGTCTACAGCAAGACCTACTACTCCATCGGTGGCGGTTTCATCGTTGACGAAGAGAACTTCGGCAAGGCTGACAGCGGCGACATGTCCGTACGTTATCCGTTCAAGAGCGCCGCCGAGCTGGTTGCCCACTGCAGCCAGACCGGTCTCTCCATCTCTGCCCTGATGATGGAAAACGAGAAGTGCTTCAACACCCCGGAAGAGATCTACAAGAAGTTCGGCAAGATCTGGAACACCATGCGTGAAGGTATCGAGCGCGGCTGCCGTACCGAAGGCGTTCTCTCCGGCCCGCTGCGCGTGCCCCGTCGTGCGGCTCCGCTCTACCGTCAGCTCAACACCAACGAGAATCTCTCGAGCGACCCGATGAACATCGTTGACTGGGTCAACATGTTCGCTCTGGCCGTGAGTGAAGAGAACGCAGCCGGTGGCCGCGTAGTTACCGCTCCGACCAACGGCGCTGCCGGCATCATCCCGGCCGTACTGGCCTACTACGACAAGTTCATCCAGCCGGTTGGCCGCGACGAGTACACCCGTTTCTATCTGGCAGCCGGTGCCGTCGGCATCCTCTACAAGATGAACGCCTCCATCTCCGGCGCCGAAGTTGGCTGCCAGGGTGAAGTGGGTGTCTCCTGCTCCATGGCCGCTGCCGGCCTGACCGAGCTGATGGGCGGTAGCCCGGAGCACGTCTGCGAAGCCGCTGAAATCGGTATGGAGCACAACCTGGGTCTGACCTGTGACCCGGTTGCCGGCCAGGTTCAGGTACCCTGCATCGAGCGTAACGCCATCGCAGCCATGAAGGCGGTCAACGCCTCCCGTATGGCCCTGCGTCGTACCTCCAAGCCGCGCGTCTCGCTGGACAAGGTGATCGACACCATGTACGTCACCGGCAAGGACATGGACTCCAAGTACCGTGAAACCTCCCGTGGCGGTCTGGCCATCAAGGTCATGCAGGTTGCCTGCGACTAAGCAGCTACTGGCATGACGACAAAAGGCGGGTTATCCCGCCTTTTTCTTTTTACCGGTTCCGGCACTTCGTCACTGGAAGTGTGGATAACAAAAAGGATGGCCTTGCGGCCATCCTTTTTTATCTGCTCTATCCAGCCAATCACGGCACCAGGGCCGCACGCCGGATCAGGAGGAGAGTTTGCCATCCAATTCGGCAATCTTGGCAGACCAGTAGGCCGGGCCGGTTTCGTGGATATTGTTGCCTTCGGAGTCGACCGCTACGGTCACCGGCATATCTTCCACTTCAAACTCGTAGATCGCTTCCATGCCGAGATCGGCAAATGCAACCACGCGGGCCTTCTTGATCGCCTTGGCCACCAGATAGGCGGCGCCACCAACGGCCATCAGATAGACCGCCTTGTGCTGCTTGATGCTCTCGACGGTTTTCGGGCCGCGTTCGGATTTGCCGATCATGCCGATCAGGCCGGTTTCACCCAGCATCATGTCGGTGAACTTGTCCATCCGGGTGGAAGTGGTGGGACCTGCCGGGCCGACCACTTCGTCGCGCACCGCATCGACCGGGCCAACGTAGTAGATGAAGCGGTTGGTGAAATCGACCCCTTCCGGCAGCCCTTCGCCGCGGGCCAGCATGTCGGCGATACGCTTGTGGGCAGCATCGCGACCGGTGAGGATCTTGCCTGACAGCAGCACGGTATCACCGCTCTTCCAGCTGGCCAGCTCGGCCTTGGTGATACCATCGACGTTGACACGGCGGACGTTGCCACCCGCTTCACGGGTGATCTCCGGCCAGTCGCTCAGTTTCGGCGGCGTCAGTTCGGCGGGGCCTGAACCATCGAGTTCAAAGTGAACGTGACGGGTCGCGGCGCAGTTGGGGATCATCACCACCGGCTTGGAGGCAGCGTGAGTCGGCGCGGATTTCACCTTCACATCCAGCACGGTAGTGAGGCCGCCCAGACCTTGGGCACCGATCCCCAGCTTGTTGACCTTGTCGTAGAGCTCGACGCGCAGTTTCTCTTCAGTGGTTTGCGGGCCACGGGCCATCAACTCCTGAATGTCGATGTGCTCCATCAGCGCCTCTTTGGCCAGCACGGCTGCCTTCTCGGCGGTACCGCCGATGCCGATGCCGAGCATACCTGGCGGGCACCAGCCCGCGCCCATGGTCGGCACGGTTTTCAGCACCCACTCGACGATATCATCGGAGGGATTGAGCATGACCATTTTGGATTTGTTCTCGGAACCACCGCCCTTGGCGGCGATGCTCACCTCGACCTTGTCACCCGGGATCATGTCGATATGGACGACCGCCGGAGCATTGTCTTTGGTGTTTTTGCGACTGCCGGCCGGGTCGGCCAGCACCGAGGCGCGCAGCGGGTTGTCCGGGTTGGTGTAGGCTCGGCGGGTACCTTCATCCACCATCTCCTGCACTGTCATGTCGCTGTCCCACTGCACCTGCATGCCGATCTTCACAAAGCAAGTGACGATGCCGGTATCCTGGCAGAGCGGACGGTGGCCTTCGGCAGACATGCGTGAGTTGATCAGGATCTGGGCCAGCGCATCCTTGGCTGCGGGGTTGGCTTCCCGATCATAAGCAGCTTTGGCGGCCTGGACAAAATCCAGCGGGTGGTAATAGGAGATGTACTGGAGGGCATCTGCGATGGAATCGATAAAATCCTGTTTTTTTATAATGCTCATATCATCCTCACTGGTCCTTGCGTCGCACGGGGGCGATGGACAAGGGCTTCCATATGATGGCTGTACAGAGGCGCAAACCAAACACTATCGGTCAGCAAAAAACCTGAAGCACAGCAGTTTTTTCTTTAGTCACCGACACCTATGATACGCTTGCCCACCAGCACCGACTAGGGTTCGGGAATCAAACTGTTGCCTGTGTAACATAAAATGACGCCATCACTGCATATCCATTATCCAGATCATCACACACCTCTCCACGCGCTATTTGCACGGCTGCAACATCAGCCGTGGGCCATGCTGCTGGAGTCAGCCGGCCCACTTGGTGCCGACAATGGCTTCGACATCATCACCGCCGATCCGCTGGCCACTCTCGAAACCTGCGGCCAGCTCACCACGGTGCGCAGCAACAATGTAGAAAAAGAGCATCATGGTGACCCCCTCACCCTGTTGGCCGAACTACAGCAGCAACTACTTGGCCAACCGGCCGCGCATGACAGCAAGCTGCCCTTTATAGGCGGGGCGCTCGGGCTGTTTGGCTACGATCTGGGCCGCCACTTTGAACAACTGCCAAGTCAGGCTGCCGCCGATATCAAGGTGCCCGACATGGCGGTGGGGATCTATGACTGGGCGCTGCTGCGCAGCGTCGAGACCGGCGCCTGGCAACTGGTGCACTGGGGAGATGAAGCGGGTCTTGCCAGACGTATCGCCTGGCTCGAGCAGCAAGTTGCCGAACTGGCGCCCCCTTTCCACCTGCAAGGCAGCTGGCAAAGCAACATGAGCCGAGAAGCTTATGGCGAGAAGTTTGCCCGCATTCAGGAGTACCTCGCGGCCGGGGATTGCTACCAGATCAACCTGACCCAGCGCTTCAGCGCCCCCTATCAGGGCGATGAGTGGCAGGCTTACTGCACGCTGGCAGCGGCCAACAAGGCACCGTTCTCTGCCTTTTTGCGCTTGCCGGACAGCGCCATTTTAAGCCTCTCCCCCGAGCGTTTCTTGCTGCTCGATGGTCGCCATATCGAGACCAAGCCCATCAAGGGCACCCGCCCGCGCCATCCTGATCCAGTCATCGATCAGGATATAGCCCAAGAGCTGTCACAGGCTGACAAGGACAGATCAGAGAATCTGATGATCGTGGATCTGCTGCGCAATGATATCGGGCGGGTGAGCAGGCCGGGCTCGGTCAGCGTCCCTCACCTCTTTGCGGTAGAGTCCTTTCCGGCAGTGCACCATCTGGTCTCCACCATTCATGGCGAGCTCGATAGCCGCTGGCAAGGGGGCGATCTGCTGCGCGCCAGTTTCCCGGGTGGCTCCATCACTGGTGCGCCCAAGATCCGCGCCATGGAGATCATCGAGGAGCTGGAGCCCCAGCGACGCAACGCCTACTGCGGCAGCATCGGCTACCTCAGCCAGCATGGCCGGATGGACACCAGCATCTGCATTCGCACCCTGATTGCCGAAGCGGGCCGTCTGCACTGCTGGGCCGGTGGTGGCATCATCGCCGACTCCGACGCCGACAGCGAATATCAGGAGACCTATGACAAGGTCGCCCGCATTCTGCCCCTGCTCACCGCACTGTGAGCCAGAGCCCCAGAGAAACTGCCACGGAACCACGTTACGCCATGGATCGCCACGAACTGCTGACCCGCTTCTCCCTGCAACGACCGGCGCCCGCCCATCGCCTCGCCATCGCCGGCCTCAGCCCGGCAGCGGTGCTGGTGCCTGTCGTGGAGCGCCACGACGGCCTGCACCTGCTGCTCACCCGCCGCAGCACCCGGTTGCGTCATCATGCCGGGCAAATAAGCTTTCCGGGCGGGCGCCAGGACCCCGATGATCAGGATCTCATCGCCACCGCGCTGCGGGAGACCAAAGAGGAGCTCGGCATCCCCTCTCACCTCGTGCAGGTGATCGGCACCCTCAATCCGCTCAATACCATCTCGCGCTTCGAGGTACTGCCGGTCCTGGCTCTGCTCGATGCCGACTACCCCCTCGAATTGAGTGCAGATGAGGTGGAGCATGCCTTTGAGGTACCGTTAAACCACCTGCTCGATCGCCGCAATCATATCGCCCTCACCTTTGTTCGGGCGGGCAAACAGCACACCGTCTACTGGATCCCCTGGCAACAGCACTACATCTGGGGTGCCACAGCCAGCATGATCTGTCAGCTGGCCCAGCACCTCGAGCGATAACAATTTAACAGCCTTTGGCAGGACGGAATTTAATCATTAACATTAAACTAACGTGCCAAATGATAAACAAAAATTGATTTTTTACTGTTTTGATCACGTTTCTATAAGAAACTCGGGGTTTTCGTCTGTTAAAGATGAATTTGATCAACATTTTTGATTAAAAAAACCGTATCCTTGCCGCCGACTTAATAAGAACCACAATTCGGGGTGAGATAGATGTCAAATACTGTCACTGGCGCACAGGATGCCGCGACCGTAAAGGAGCAAGGAACAAGCTTCGCCAAGAGTAAAGGCTGGACAAAACAAGATTCAACCTGGGTTATCAGCCTGTTTGGTACCGCTGTTGGCGCAGGCATCCTGTTCCTGCCGATCAACGCAGGCATGGGCGGCTTCTGGCCACTGGTGGTGATGGCGCTGCTGGTTGGCCCGATGACCTACCTAGCTCACCGTGGCCTGGCCCGTTTCGTTCTCTCCTCCAAAAAGCCCAATGCGGATATCACCGAGGTGGTAGAAGAGCACTTTGGTGCCGGTGCAGGCAAGCTGATCACCCTGCTCTACTTCTTCGCGATCTACCCCATCGTGCTGATCTACGGCGTGGGTATCACCAACACCGTGGAAAGCTTCATGGTCAACCAGCTGCAGATGAGTGCACCGCCGCGCTGGATCCTCTCCATCGTGCTGATCATGGGCATGATGTCCGTGATGCTGGCTGGCGAGAAGTTGATGTTGAAAGTGACCGAAGTACTGGTCTACCCGCTGATCGCCATCCTGGCCGGTATCTCCCTCTACCTGATCCCGGACTGGACTGGTGCCGCTCTGGAGCAAGTGCCTTCTGCCAAGGATTTCGCCGTCACTCTGTGGTTGACCATCCCGGTGCTGGTCTTCTCCTTCAACCACAGCCCGGCCATCTCCAGCTTCTCGCTGGCCCAGCGCCGCGACCACGGTGAGCACGCCGTCGAGAAAGCCGATGCCATCCTCAAGCGTACCGCCATGGTGCTGCTGGGTTTCGTGATGTTCTTCGTCTTCTCCTGCGTGATGAGCCTGACACCGGCTCAGCTGGCTGAAGCCAAAGCCCAGAACATCGCCGTGCTCTCCTATCTGGCCAACCAGCATGCGAGCCCCATCATCTCCTACTTCGGTCCGCTGGTTGCGTTCGTCGCCATCGTCTCCTCCTTCTTCGGCCACTATCTGGGTGCCCGTGAAGGTCTGAAAGGGATGATCGTGCAGAACATGCGCAAATCCGGCAAAGAGCCGAACGCCAAGAAAGTCGAGATGTTCATCATCGCCTTCTTCATCCTGACCCTGTGGGGCACTGCCATTGCCAACCCCTCCATCCTGGGCATGATCGAATCACTGGGCGGCCCCATCATCGCGACCATCCTGTTCATCATGCCGATGTACGCCATCAAGCGCGTCCCGGCCATGGCGAAATATCAGGGTCACATCAGCAACGTCTTCGTGACTGTGATGGGCCTGACTGCCATCTCCGCCATCCTCTATCAGCTTGTCGGTTAATCCCGCCACCGATAGTCAAAAACCAGCCGGCAACGGCTGGTTTTTTTATTGCGTCATTTTGCGTTCTTCTCTGGAAATACCAGCTCCTTTACTCAGTTGCCCCGGTTAACCAAGCTCCCTGCACTACTGCATATCTGTGCCATCACAGCCCTCCTCTCACATCATGAGAACCCGTTTTTATCTCGCCCTGTGGGGTAAACACATCCCAACCCGTCACTACGCAACAGCCTTCTGACTGTCTGCCTATCTATTTGCCAAGCCCCTGCATAGTTGGGCAATACCCACGAAACAAGGCAAAATCGAGGCAATAAAAAGCGCCCTCCGAAGAGGGCGCCAAAAAACAGCATTAACCAGCGAAGCTGAAATCAGGCCTCGCTGCTGGGGAGTGCGGCAGGTTCCAGCAGGGTTTCATCTTCGGCCATGCAGGCCGCAGCGGTGAAGAGCACGTCGGTGGAGCTGTTAAGTGCAGTCTCGGCAGAATCCTGCAGTACGCCGATGATAAAGCCGACGGCTACCACTTGCATGGCGATATCGTTGCCGATACCAAACAGGCTGCAGGCGAGCGGGATCAGCAGCAGGGAGCCACCGGCTACACCGGACGCGCCACAGGCACTGATGGTGGCGACCACGGAGAGCAGCACAGCGGTTGCCAGATCCACTTCCATCCCCAAGGTATGCACCGCCGCCATGGAGAGCACAGTAATGGTTATGGCTGCACCCGCCATGTTAATGGTGGCGCCCAGCGGAATGGAGACCGCATAGGTATCCTCCGGCAGACGCAGTTTTTCACACAGCGCCATGTTGACCGGGATATTGGCCGCAGAGCTGCGGGTAAAGAAGGCGGTCACACCACTCTCTTTCAGGCAAGTCAGCACCAGCGGATAGGGGTTACGCTTGATCTTCCAAAATACGATCAGCGGGTTGACCACGAAGGCGATAAAGAGCATGGAACCGATCAACACCACCAGCAGTTGGGCATAGCCAAACAGGGCGTCAAAGCCGGTTTCCGCCAAGGTGGAGGCGACCAGACCCAGGATCCCGAGCGGCGCGCAGCGGATCACCGCTTTCACGATGGCCGAGACGCCGTGGGACAAATCGGTGATCAGCGCCTTGGTGCTCTCGTTGGCATGGCGCATGGCGATGCCCAGACCAATAGCCCACGCCAGAATGCCGATATAGTTGGCATCCATCAGCGCCTTCACCGGGTTGGTTACCACGTTGAACAGCAGGGTCTGCAACACCTCGGTGATGCCGCCCGGCGGAGTGATCTCGGCCGTATTGGCCACCAGATGCAGATCGGAGGGGAAGAGGAAGCTGGCAATCACCGCGACCACGGCCGCAGAGAAGGTGCCAAACAGATAGAGCAGCAAAATCGGTCGCATGTTGGTCTTCTGACCCTGCTTGTGACCAATGATGGCAGCCATGACCAGTACAAATACCAGCAGCGGTGCCACCGCTTTCAGTGCGCCCACAAACAGGCTGCCAAGCAGACCTGCCGTTTTGGCCCACTCGGGAGCAAACATCGCCAGCAAGATACCGAAAACCAGACCAACCAGGATCTGGCTGACCAGACTGGTGCTATTGACCAGCCGAAGGAGGGGGTGTTGTTGTGTCATCAAAAAAGTCCCTAGGCACCGTAGTGCTCGATTCATGAGTCCTGTCTGCAACCCTCCCGTCAGCATGATTCCGTTCTGACGGGTTGCCTGCGGCCAGCCTTCTGTCGGGCCGATCCACCGGTCACCGGATTGCATGACGAAATATCCCATTCACCACCGCTTTTTTCCAGAGACCTACCAAAAAATATCCAGTATCCGGCACAAATGACCGCAACAAAAACACAACAACAGAGTAACCATCCATTTTGTTCGTTTTATCAACACCCGGGCGAATGGCCAACTGTGGTATCATCCTCCATTTGCTGCGGAGCCTTGCCATGATCCCCTCCCTTCTGACCCGACACTTCGGTTTCTCCAGTCTCCGGCCTGGCCAGGAGGCGGTCATCAACCGGATCGTGGCTGGCCAGAGTGCTATTGCCATCTTCCCCACCGGCTCTGGCAAATCCCTCTGCTATCAGCTGCCCGCCCTTGCCCTGCCCCACCTGACGCTGGTGATCTCGCCCCTGATTGCGTTGATGCACGATCAGCTCGCCTTCCTTAAAAGCAAGGGGATCAGCGCAGCCACTCTCGACTCGAGCCAGAGTCCGGAAGAGAGCCGACAGGTGATGCAACAGGCACTGGATGGCGAGCTCAAGATCCTGATGATCTCGGTGGAACGGCTCAAGAACGAGCGCTTTCGCCGCTTCATCCAGCAGGTGCCACTCTCGCTGCTGGTCGTCGATGAGGCGCACTGTATCTCGGAGTGGGGCCACAACTTTCGCCCCGACTACCTCAAGCTGCCGGACTACCGTCAGGAGTTGCAGATCCCGCAGGTGTTGCTGCTGACAGCCACCGCAACTCAAGCCGTTATTGGCGACATGCAAGCCAAGTTCGCCATTGAGCCGCAAGGAGTAGTCGTCACTGGCTTCTACCGGCCCAACCTCGACTTGTCGGTCATCCCGATGCTACCGGAGGCGCGCAGCGAATGGCTCTGTCAGACGCTGGCACACTCTCAAGGGGCACCGACCATCGTCTATGTCACCCTGCAACATACGGCAGAGGAATGCGCCGAGGTGCTGGCCAGACGGGGGATCAACGCCCGTGCCTACCATGCCGGGCTCGATGCGGCGCTGCGCAGCCAGATCCAGCTCGACTTCATGAGCGGCAAGGTGGATTGCATCGTCGCCACCATCGCGTTTGGCATGGGGATCGACAAGGCCGATATCCGCCAGGTGATCCACTATGACCTGCCCAAGTCCATCGAGAACTACAGCCAGGAGATTGGCCGCGCCGGGCGAGATGGCCAGCCATCACGCTGCATCGTGCTGGCCAACCAGAGCCAGCTGCCGGTGCTAGAAAACTTTGTCTATGGCGATACGCCCGATCTGAACGCCATTGTTAAACTCCTCGGCCAGATCCGCCAAAATGGATCCGAGTGGGAGTTCACTCTGCTGCGCCTCTCGAACGATACCAATATCCGCCAATTGCCGCTTAAAACCCTGCTGGTCTATCTGGAGATGGCGGGCATCATCACCCCGGCCTACAGCTACTACGCTGACTACCGTTTCAAATTCGTGCTGGAGAAGCGCGACATTCTTGCCCGCTTCAACCCGGAACGACGTCAGTTTCTGGAGCAGCTGTTCGCCTGCGCGCCACTGGCACGCAGCTGGTGCACCATGGATTTCGATGCCCTCTGGCAGAGTTACCAGGGGGAGCGGCAACGCGCGGTCGCCGCCCTCGACTATTTGCAGCAACAGGGCTGGATCGAGCTTGAGAGCAAGCAGATGACTGAGGTCTACCGGATCAACCGCCATGACTGGGAACCCGCTGCGCAGGCCAGCGCACTGCACGCTCTATTCCTGCAAAAAGAGCAGAGCGAGCTGGCAAGACTGCAAGCCATGCTCGACTTTTTCACCTCGGATGAGTGCCTGAGCCACCGCCTCGCCCGCTATTTCGCAGATGAGGCAGCTCCGACCCATTGTGGTCACTGCTCGGTTTGTCGTGGCCAGGTTGCTGTACTGCCTCCCCTGCCCCTGCAGACTATGCCAAATGATGCGGGGATCCGCGCCTGGTGCGATCCACTCATCGCCAAGGCAGGCTCACAGGACGCACGCGTGCTCACCCGCTTTTTGTGCGGCATCGCCACGCCGCTCACCAGCAAAATCAAGGCAAGATCGTTGGCCGGCTTCGGCCAGCTGGCACAACATCCATTTGCTGACGTGCTGCTGGCGGTCGAGCAAGCCTACGCCTGACCATTCGCACACCTCTTACATCCCGTAACGATTCAGACAAGCTGGAAAAAGAAGACCCTCGCGATTGCGAGGGTCAAGCCAACGGAAACGTGCTTAGACAGAGCTTGGTGAGGTCACGATACACTCTCTTGCTAAAGCGTCTCGCTACTCACACATGGCCAATCTAGGGCAGCAAGAATGTAGCGTCAATGTAAAAATTAGAGCTAAGAGTCTAATTTATTGAATTTACGTTGACGTGAACGTAATGATTTTTTATCCATATCTGTGCAAGCCAACCCCCGCCTCATCTTTTACTGCTCACCTTTCAGGCAACACCGTCAGTTTCCACTTTCCAATAAACATTTATTTTTTATGTCTTTGACATTTACCTCACTATCGTGGCAAAAATAATTTAACAGTCAGTAACATAGGTGTGTTGTTGACTGACCCTCCCGCACAAGGATCGGGCAGGTTTCCTCCGCATTTAACCAATCGACCTTGATGGATTACTGGGGGCTGTTGACTAGGCTTAACATTGCAAACAACACAAAAGCAGTCATCCAACTTTTTCAGGGCAAGCGACTATAACGAGGGCAAAGTTATGGGCATCTTCGAGCACTACCAACAGCGATACGAAAAGGCAAGGGAAGAGGAGTACACCATCCAGGAGTTTCTGGATATGTGCAAGCAGGACAAAGCCTGCTACGCCTCTGCGGCCGAACGTCTGCTGACCGCCATCGGTGAACCTGAGATGGTAGATACCTCTGCCAACCCCAGACTGAGCCGGCTTTTCTCCAACCGCGTCGTGGCACGCTATCCGGCATTCAAAGATTTCTACGGTATGGAAGAGGCGATCGAGCAGATTGTCTCCTACCTCAAACACTCCGCCCAGGGGCTGGAGGAGAAGAAACAGATCCTCTATCTGTTGGGACCCGTTGGCGGCGGTAAATCCTCGCTGGCAGAAAAACTCAAATCCCTGATGCAGAAGGTGCCCATCTATCGCATCAAGGGCTCACCGGTCAACGATCACCCCTTCTGTCTGTTCGACATCGAAGAGGATGGCGAAATTCTGGAAAAAGAGTACGGCATTCCGCGCCGCTATCTGCGCCCCATCATGTCCCCCTGGGTTGCCAAGCGTCTGCACGAGTTTGGTGGCGACATCACCAAGTTCAAGGTGGAGAAGGTCAACCCCTCCATCCTCGATCAAATCGCCATCGCCAAGACTGAACCCGGTGATGACAATAACCAGGACATCTCCTCACTGGTCGGCAAGGTCGATATCCGCATGCTGGAGCACTTCGCCCAAGATGATGCCGATGCCTACTCCTACTCGGGTGCACTGTGCAAGGCGAACCAGGGTGTGATGGAATTTGTGGAGATGTTCAAAGCGCCCATCAAGGTGCTGCACCCGCTGCTGACTGCAACCCAAGAGGGGAACTACAACGGTACAGAAGGGCTCTCAGCCCTCCCCTTTGACGGCATCTTGCTGGCTCACTCCAACGAATCCGAGTGGCAGCAGTTCCGCAACAACAAGAACAACGAAGCCTTCCTCGACCGGGTCTACATCGTCAAGGTGCCTTACTGCCTGCGCGTCTCCGAAGAGGTGAAGATCTACGAGAAGCTGCTGGTCAACAGCGAACTGACCGAGGCCAAGTGCGCCCCGGGTACACTCGAGTTGCTGGGCCAGTTCTCGGTGTTGTCACGGCTGAAAGAACCCGAAAACTCCAGCATCTACTCCAAGATGCGGGTCTATGATGGCGAAAGCCTCAAAGACACCGATCCAAAAGCGAAGAGCTATCAGGAGTATCGCGACTACGCCGGTGTGGACGAGGGGATGAATGGTCTCTCTACCCGCTTTGCGTTCAAGATCCTTTCCCGCGTCTTCAACTTCGACCACGCGGAAGTGGCAGCCAACCCAGTGCACCTCTTCTATGTGCTGGAGCAGCAGATCGAGCGCGAGCAGTTCCCGCAAGAGCTGCACGATCGCTACCTTGAGTTCATCAAGGGTTATCTGACTCCCCGCTATGTGGAGTTCATCGGCAAGGAGATCCAGACCGCCTATCTCGAGTCCTACTCAGAGTACGGCCAAAACATCTTCGATCGCTACGTCACCTACGCCGACTTCTGGATCCAGGATCAGGAGTACCGTGACCCCGAAACCGGCCAACTGTTTGACAGAGCGTCCCTCAACAGCGAGCTGGAGAAAATTGAAAAACCCGCAGGGATCAGCAACCCGAAAGATTTCCGTAACGAAATCGTCAACTTCGTGCTGCGTGCCCGAGCCAACAATGCAGGCCGTAACCCCAACTGGACCAGTTACGAGAAGCTGCGCACCGTGATTGAGAAGAAGATGTTCTCCAACACGGAAGAGCTGCTGCCGGTTATCTCCTTCAACAGCAAAACCTCGGCCGAGGAGCAGAAGAAGCACGATAACTTTGTCGAACGGATGATGGAGAAAGGCTACACCCGCAAACAGGTGCGACTGCTCTCCGAATGGTATCTCAGGGTTCGCAAGTCATCCTGACCCTGACTGTTCAAGGGGGAGTTATGGCGCATTTTATCGACCGCAGGCTCAACGGCAAAAACAAAAGCGCTGTCAATCGGCAGCGCTTCATCCGCCGTTACAAGAAGCAGATAAAACAAGCGGTCTCTGATGCTGTCTCCAAGCGCAGCATTCAGGACGTAGACAAGGGCGAGAGCATCAGCATCCCGACCAAGGATATCGGCGAGCCCCATTTTCATCAGGGGCAAGGCGGTAAACGGGAGATGGTGCATCCCGGTAACGATCAATTCGTCTCCGGCGACAAGATTGACCGCCCCAAAGGAGGGGGCGGTGGACAGGGTTCCGGCGAGGGGCAGGCATCCAATCAGGGGGAAGGAGCCGATGATTTCGTGTTCCAAATCTCCAAGGATGAGTATCTCGATCTGCTGTTTGAAGATCTGGAGCTGCCCAGACTGCAGAAAACCCAGCTCAATCAGCTGATGGAAGTCAAAACCTATCGGGCGGGCTACACATCCAACGGGGTGCCCGCCAACATAAACGTGGTGCGCTCGCTACAAAACTCGCTGGCGCGTCGCATGGCGTTGCAAGCTGGCAAAAAGCGCCAGTTGCATGAACTGGAAGAGCGACTGGCACAGCTGGCCGCCGATCCCAACGAACACTTTGCCGAAATTGCCCAGCTCGAGAAGGAGGTCCGCGAACTGAAACGACGGATCGATGCGGTGCCATTTATCGACACCTTTGATCTCAAGTTCAACAATTTCGTGAAACGGCCCGTCCCTTCCAGTCAGGCGGTGATGTTCTGTCTGATGGACGTCTCGGGCTCCATGGATCAGGCCACCAAGGAGATGGCCAAGCGTTTCTATATCCTGCTCTATCTGTTCCTGAGCCGGACCTACAAGAACGTAGAGGTGGTCTACATCCGCCACCACACCCAGGCCAAGGAAGTGGACGAGCACGAGTTCTTCTACTCCCAGGAGACTGGCGGCACCATCGTCTCCAGTGCGCTCAAAATGATGAACGACATCATCAACGAGCGTTATCCGGCCAACCAGTGGAATATCTATGCGGCGCAGGCGTCGGATGGTGACAACTGGGCAGATGATTCACCACAATGCCGGGAAATTCTGGCGCGGGACATCATGCCAAGGGTGCGCTACTACTCCTACATCGAAATCACCACCCGTGCTCACCAGACCCTGTGGCACGAGTATGAATCAGTGGCCAGCCAGTTCCCCCACTTTGCGATGGAGCATATTCGCAAGGTTGAGGATATCTATCCGGTATTCCGGGAGCTGTTCAAGAAGCAAGCGGCGTGAGGAGGTCACATGATCGAAACTGCAAAACGTGTAGCGCCACTAGATGATGGGCCTGACTGGAACTTCGATCTGCTGGAGACCTATCACCAGGAGATCGCTCGGGTCGCCCGCTTCTACAAGCTGGACACCTACCCCAACCAGATCGAGGTGATCACCGCCGAGCAGATGATGGATGCCTACTCCAGCGTCGGCATGCCCATCGGCTATCAACACTGGTCGTTCGGCAAGCGCTTTATCCATACCGAGCGCAACTACAAGCGCGGCCAGATGGGACTGGCCTACGAGATCGTCATCAACTCGGATCCCTGCATCGCCTACCTGATGGAGGAGAACACCATGCCGATGCAGGCACTGGTGATGGCCCACGCCTGCTACGGTCACAACTCCTTCTTCAAGAACAACTACCTGTTCAAGGCGTGGACCGATGCCTCCTCCATCATCGACTACCTGCTGTTCGCCAAGAACTACATCACCCAGTGTGAAGAGAAGCACGGTATAGAAGCGGTGGAACAGTTGCTCGACTCCTGCCATGCCCTGATGAACTTCGGGGTCGATCGCTACAAGCGGCCCCAGAAGATCTCGATGGCAGAGGAGAAACGGCGTCAGAAGGCGCGGGAAGACTATCTGCAGACCCAGGTCAACGAGCTGTGGCGTACTCTCCCCAAGCAGCATAAAGCTGCTGGGGTGGAAGACAGACGCTACCCTGCCGAACCTCAGGAGAACATTCTCTATTTCATCGAGAAAAATGCCCCCCTGCTGGAACCCTGGCAGCGCGAGATAGTGCGCATCGTGCGCAAGATCAGCCAGTACTTCTATCCGCAAAAGCAGACCCAGGTGATGAACGAGGGGTGGGCTACCTTCTGGCACTACACCATCCTCAATCACCTCTATGACGAGGGCAAGCTGAGCGATCGCTTCATGATGGAGGTGCTGCACAGCCACACCAATGTGGTCTATCAACCGGCTTACAACAGTCGCTACTACTCGGGGATCAACCCCTATGCGCTGGGGTTTGCCATGTTTACCGACCTGCGCCGCATCTGCGAGAACCCGACCGAGGAGGACAGATACTGGTTCCCCGATTACGCTGGCAGCAACTGGGTGGAGACGCTGCATTTTGCCATGCAGAACTTCAAGGACGAGAGCTTTATCAGCCAGTTCCTGAGTCCGAAGGTGATGCGCGACATGAAGCTGTTCGCCATTGATGACGATGATCTGAAGAACTATCTGAAGGTCTCCGCCATCCACAATGACGAAGGCTATCGTCAAGTGCGCAATACCCTGTCGGCCCAGTACAACCTCAGCAATCTGGAGCCCAACATACAGGTCTACAACGTGGCAGTAAAAGGGGATCGTTCCCTTACCCTGCGCTATGTTCCCCACAACCGCATACCCCTTGGCGACTCACGCCATGAGGTGCTCAAACACCTGCATCAGCTGTGGGGATTCGACGTGGTGCTGGAACAGGATAACGGCGATCTGCCTGCAGATATCATCGGCCGCTGCCCGGAGCGTAAGCCGGGTATCTGAACCATGCTACCTCGCAAATGGCCCACTTCGGTGGGCCATTTTTTCGGCCTTCGCCTCTGCCTGCATCATCGCAGCACCACCTGAATAACCCGAACAAACCACAACATAGAAAGAGGCCCGCATGGTGTGCGGGCCTCTTTTGCTTGCGATCAATCTGCAGCGGTTATCAGTAGAAGGTTTGCTGCTCCGCGGCCATCGCCTTGAGACGGGCACAGGGAGCGAACCGATCACCGTGGCGCTTCTGGTAATACTCCAGACGGCCAACCAGATGGTCGATACCGAGCTTGTCCATATAGCGGAACGGGCCACCGAGGAAGGGCGGGAAACCGATGCCGAAGATGGCACCGATATCGCCGTCACGGGCCGATGCAACCACACCACTGTCAAGGGTCATGGCAGCTTCATTGAGCATCAGCAGCACACAACGCTCGGCAATCTCCTGTTTGGCAAGTTTGGCCACCGGCTTGATCCCCAGCACATCGTAGACGCTCTCATCCACCTTCTTCTTACCTTTGGCTGCCTTGCCATAGAGGTAGAAGCCCTTGCCATTCTTGCGCCCCTTGCGATCGTTTTGCAGCAGCTTGTCGAACGCCTTGGGTGCCTGGAACTGCTCGCCACCCAGCTCTTTTTCGAGGATTGGGGAGATCTTGGCCCCCACATCGATGCCCACTTCGTCGAGCAATGTGATGGGGCCAACCGGGAAACCGAAGTCGAGCAACGCGCTATCCAGCACCTCTACTGGCTCCCCTTCCAGCACCAGACGTGCTGCTTCGTTCATGTAGGGGGCTAGGATGCGGTTGACGTAGAAACCGGCTTCGTCCTTCACCACGATAGGCGTTTTGCCCTGTGCGCGGGCAAAGGCCAGAGTGGTGGCGACCGTCTCGGCACTGGTGCCGGCGTGGGGGATGATCTCCGCCAGCGGCATCTTGTCGACCGGACTGAAGTAGTGCAACCCGATAACCCGCTCGGGGTGGCTCGCTACTGAAGCTATCTGGTTGATGGGCAGTGACGAGGTATTGGAGGCAAACACTGTGTGTCCACCACACTCACGCTCCACATCCTTCACCATCTGGTGTTTGAGATTGAGATCTTCAAACACCGCCTCCACCACCATGTCGACCCGGTGGAAACCGGAGTAGTCCAGAGTACCGGTCAGCAAGCTCATCTGCTTCTCAAGCTCACTGCGCAGGATATGACGGCGCTTGAGTTTCTTGGCCAGGATATCGTAGCTGTAGCGCATGGCATTGCCGATCCCGGCGCTTGCCACATCCTTGATCCGCACCGGTACGCCCGCCTTGGTGGCGGTGACGAATGCGATGCCGCCCCCCATCAGACCACCACCCAGCACGGCCGCGTGACCCACCTTGCGCGGCTCGGCCCCCTGATAGGTGACCTCTTTCTTCATTTCCGTGGTGGCAAAGAAGATAGAACGCAGGGCAGCAGACTCGACCGTCATAACCAGCTCGCCGAAGTGGCGGGACTCGGCGGCGAGGCCAGCCTGCATCCCCTCCTCCACACCGATGCGCACCACGTCCAGGATCCGCTCCGGCGCGGGGTAGTTACCACGCGTCTTGCTCATCACCCCTTTGCGTGCCTGATCGAACAGCACCTTGCGGCCAAGCTTGTTGGTCTCCAGCAGCTTGCCCTGCAGATCCCGCTTCAACTCGTGGCGGGGCTTGCCCTTCTTGGCCAACTTGATGGCGGCATCCAGCAGGATCGAAGGCGGTACCACATCGTCCACCAGCCCCAACTTTTTGGCCTGCTTGGCGCGCACCTGCTTGCCGGTCAGCATCAGATCAAGCGCCTTGGCCACCCCGATAAGGCGCGGCAGGCGCTGGGTACCACCGGATCCTGGCAGCAGACCAAGTTGCACCTCGGGCAGACCCAGCACGGTTTTACCGTGATCGGTCACCACTCTGCCATGACAGGCCAGCGCCAGCTCCAACCCGCCGCCGAGGCAAGGGCCGTGAATAGCGGCGATCACCGGGATGGTCAATGACTCGATCTCGGCAAAGATAACCTGCCCTTCCCGCGACAGGGTCTCGGCATCCTTGGAACTGGCGCAGGCGGCCAGCATGGTGATGTCGGCTCCGGCGATGAAGGAATCCTTCTTGCCGGAGGTGATCACCAGACCGATCAAATCCTTGTTGCGTTTCACCTCGGCCAGCACGCTGCGGATCTCCTCCACAAAGGCGGCTTTCAGGGTATTCATGCTCTCGCCCGGCACATCCATGGTGAGAATGCCAATGCCATCATGGCGAACATTCAGGGAAAAAGTCTTAGCGCTCATTATTCAACCTCCAACACCATAGCCACGCCCAATCCACCCGCCGCACAGGCGGTGTTGAGTCCCAATCCCCCACCACGACGACGCAGCTCGTGCAGGGTCTGGGTGATCATCCGCGCACCGGTCGCGGCAAAGGGGTGGCCATAGGCCAGCGAACCACCGAGGACGTTGAACTTCTCCATGTCCACCTCGCCGATGGCATGATCGCGGCCCAGCTTGTCACGGGCAAACTCGTTGCTGGCAAACATCTTGAGGTTGGCCAGGGTCTGGGCGGCAAAGGCTTCGTGCATGTCGATCAAGGTGAGATCGCTGAGCGTGATGCCGGCTCTGTCCAGCGCCAGCGGCGTGGCGTAGGAGGGGCCCATCAGCATGTCCTGCCACACATCGATGGCCGAAAAAGCGAAGCTGCGGATATAGCCAAGCGGCTCGAGCCCCAGCTCTTTGGCTCGCCCTTCCCGCATCAGCAGCACGGCGGCAGCGCCGTCGGTGAGTGGGGTGGCGTTGGCTGCAGTGACGGTGCCATGAACCCGATCAAAGACCGGCTTGAGCTTGGCGTAGCTCGCCAAGTCCGAGCTTTCACGGATATTGTTGTCCCGCTCGAGCGGCGACTTGTAGGGCGGTACATGGGCGGTAAACACCTCGCCACTGAGCTTGCCCTCGGCCCATGCTTGCGCCGCCAGAGTATGGGAGCGGTGCGCCAGCGCATCTTGCGCCTCGCGGCTGATCTGGTGACTCTTGGCCATCTGCTCGGCGGTCTGTCCCATGGAGAGGCCAGTGGAGTATTCCGCCACCGCAGGCGGCACCGGCAGCAGATCCTTGACCCGCAGCTGACGCAAAATATTGAAGCGCTGCTGCAGATTGCGCGCCTTGTTGAGATCCACCAGAGCGCGAGCCAGCTTCTTGCTCACCCCGATAGGCAACACGGAAGAGGAGTCAGCACCACCGGCGATGGCGATATCTACCGTACCGGCCATGATGGATTCGGTGACGTTGGCCACCGCCTGAAAACTGGTGGCGCAGGCACGAGAGACGCTATAGGCATCGGTGTTGACGCTCATACCGGTGCCGAGCACGATTTCACGGGCAATGTTGGGGGCTTCCGGCATCTGAACCACCTGGCCAAACACCAGCTGATCGATAAGCTTGGGGTCGAGATCGGTGCGGGCGAGCATCTCGCTCACCACCAGCTTGCCGAGATCCACCGCAGGGACGCCATGATAGGCGGTCGCCTGCTTGGCGAATGGGGTGCGCAGCCCCGCCACGACGGCAATCCGTTCGCCCTGGCGAGTCGTCAGTTTCAATGGCTGTTTCATCCTGGCTCCTTGGGTTTATAAGGGAGAGGTCTGACCTCATTGCGCCACATCTTAACAATCCAATCACAAGTTTCATACAGCTGATTGAAACTAAATTCAGCAAGGCTGGCGCCCTTCACTCGCCCTTGTGGCTCAAGTGGAGTATAAAAAGATCAACTTCCATAAAAACAACGGGTTTATCGCATGGCAGCGGCGGAGTTCAAACAACTGAGGGACTATCTTGCCAGTCAAATTCTGGGACAGGATGAGCTCATCGAAGGGCTATTGATCGCCCTGTTATGTGAAGGACATGTATTAATCGAAGGCGCTCCCGGCCTTGCCAAAACTCGTGCCGTCAAGGCGCTTGCTGGCGCTGTCGAGGGGCGTTTTGCTCGCATCCAGTTCACCCCTGATCTGCTGCCGGCAGATCTGACCGGCAGCGAGGTGTTTCACCCGCAGGATGCCAGTTTTGTATTCCAGCCCGGCCCCCTGTTCAATCATCTGATACTGGCGGACGAGATCAACCGTGCGCCGGCCAAGGTGCAATCTGCGTTGCTGGAGGCGATGGCAGAACACCAAATTACCGTGGGCAAAAAGAGCTGGCGCCTGCCGCCGCTCTTTATGGTGGCAGCCACCCAGAACCCCATCGAGCAAGAGGGAACCTATCCCCTGCCGGAAGCACAGCTCGACCGTTTTTTGCTCAAGCTGATAGTCGATTATCCGAGCCCGGCCATGGAGCTCGCCATCTTGCAGCTCAATGCCGGTGGCGAACAGCTTGGCGCAGCGCCAGTGACCCTGAGCCAGAGCGCCTTGCAAGGCGCTCGCAGCGAAGTGCTGGCGGTCAGCATGCAGAGCAGGCTTGAACACTATCTGGTTGAGCTGGTATGCGCTACTCGACCCGGTAGCGGCCTCTGCCCTGCCCTTGAACCGCTGCTCGCGGTGGGGGCAAGCCCGAGAGCCACGCTGGCACTGGCCCGTACAGCCCGCGCCCGCGCCTGGCTGGCGGGACGGGATTTCGTGCTGCCGGAAGATATCCAGCTGCAAGCCTATCCGGTGCTCCGTCACCGCCTTATCCCAAGCTATCAGGCCCTGGCGGACAATCTGGATAACGACACCCTGATCGCCCAGCTGCTGGATCAGGTGCCATGTCCCTAGCGCCGGACCTCCATCCCGATATCGCCCTGTCGCTGCCACAGCTGCTCAAGATCCGCTACTGGGCCAAGGCCAAGGCGCCCCCCCGCACGGGCAGAAATAGCACCGAGCGTGGCAAACCGGGACGCACTCCCGGGCTCACCTTTCGCGAGCTGCGCGCCTATCAGGCGGGTGACGAGGTTCGTCATATCGACTGGCGGGTGACTGCGCGCCTTGGGCGCCCTTATACCCGTCTCTATCGTGAAGAGCAGGATCAGGCGCACTGGCTGCTGCTCGATCTCTCCCCCGCCATGTATTTCGGCTCCACCATGCAGCTCAAGGCTCGCCTTGGCTGCGAGCTGGCGGCCGCCCTTATCTGGCGACATGAGAAACAGCACAACACCCTGATTTGCCATGGGATAGCCCCCCATCGCCAGAGCCAGCGGGGCAACGTGCTACCGCTGCTCGAATCCCTTTGCCATCACTACCGGCAGGGGCTGGCCCGCCAGCCACTTTCCCAGACACTGGCCGATACTCTCGGACAAACGGCACTCCCCCACGGCGCCAAATTGACCATCATTACCGATCACCGCCCCTGTGAATCAGCGCTCTGCCAACGGCTGCAACAACTTTCGCTGCGTCACGATATTCACTACTGGCAGATCCGTGATCCGCTGGAAGCCACGCTGCCACCAAGCGGTTTGCTGCCGGTAGCCATCAACCGGGCTTCAGCCCCCTATCAGGGTTGGCTCGATGGACAGCACAGCGGTTTTTCCCATCGCTACCAGCAGGCGGCCGAGCAGCAACTGCAACTGGGCAGGCAACAGCTGCTGCCGCTGGTACAGCGCCTCTACCTGCTCGATAACGGTCGGACACTGCAACAACAGTGGCAGGAGGGGTTATGTCATCAGGGATAGCGCCACTCCTGACCAGCAGTCCGGCATCAGAGGCCATTACTGCCCCCCTGAACGCCCTGCTGAAAGACAAGATCCGGGACATTCATCCAGGCCCCGAGGTTGGCGAGCAACTCCTCGATCCCCGTTTACAAGCTCTGCTATGGCTCCTGATCCTCGTTTTGCTACTGGTGCTGATCATCAGATTGGCAATGCGAGTACGGCAATACAGGCGCTGGTGCAGGCAGCTGGAGGGCGATCCACAACTGCTGGTCAACAGCATCCAGGATCACCTGCGCCAGGAGGCGCTGCATCGCTGGCCCGAGTCTCGCCTGCTGCAGGGAGAGGAGTGGCTTGCGTTTCTGGATCGTCAGGGTAGTACCCGTTTCAGCCAGTTTGCCCATCACTGGAACAGCTGGCTCTATGGAAATCAGGCACCCGACCACGAACAGAGCGAGCAGCTCAAACAGAACTATTACCGCTGGGGTCGCGCCTATTTTCTGTACAAGCCACGGCTGGCTAGAAAAGCCCGTGCAAGGGGAAACCGATGACCCTTGCCTGGCCCTGGTTTGCGCTCTCGCTGGTACTACCATTGCTGGTGCGCTTCGGCCTGCCGCCCCTGCGCCACGGTTATCTTGCCCACCCCGGCTTTCCCCTGCTGCGCGCCCATGCAGGTATGTCTTTGTGGCGAGCGGGGCTTATCTGGTGCGCCCTGATTGCAGCGCTCTGCCGTCCCCAGTGGTGGGAAGAGCCGGTGGTGCGCTATCAGGGGAGCCGTGATCTGCTGCTGGCGGTCGATCTCTCCGATAGCATGCGCACCCCGGATATGCTCGACAGCGGCGAGCAGCTGGCGCGCCTGACGGCGGTTCGCCAGCAAATCAAGAGATTGATCGCCCAGCGCGCCGGCGATCGGATCGCGCTGGTCGTCTTTGCCGATCACGCCTACCTGCTCTCTCCCTTGACCCAGGAGATCCCGGCGCTGCTGACATTGAGCGACGAGCTCGACTTTGATCTGGTTGGCCGTACCACCGCCCTCGGTGAAGCGATTCTGCTGGCACGCCAGCATGCCGAGCGGGGTAGTCCGACGGCGCTGCTGCTGGTAACCGATGGGCGCAATACCGCAGGCAGTGCCGATCCGGAGCAAGAGGCCAAACTCGCAGCAGCGCAGGGGATACGTATCTACACCCTTGGGGTCGGAGCCGACCCCGATACCTTTGTGCAGCCTTTCAATGACACTGGCGCAGATCAGAGCGATCCCAGCAGCGAGCTTGATGAGCCCCTGCTCAAGCAGCTGGCCCAAATTGGCAATGGGCGCTATTTTCGCGCCCGCAGCCAGAACGATCTGGAGGCGATCAACGAGGCCATCAACCAGCTGGAACCGACCGCCCATCCCGTCGCCCACTATCAACCGGTGACAGAGCTTTATCCCTGGCCGCTGGCGCTGGCCTGTGCGCTGTTACTGCTGCCCGCAGGCCATGGCGGGGTAGATAACCGATTTACCCGCGCCCTGCTGCTGAGAATGAGACGATGGATCTGATCCTGCTCCGGCCACTCTGGCTACTGGCGCTCATCCCGTGGCTCTGGCAGGGATGGCGGCGTCGTCGCCTGCCCCCCATGCTGGCTCCGGCCATGCGCGCCTACCTGTTGCCAGAAGCTAAACCGGCTCGTCCCTGGCTCTGGCTGGCGACCCTGCCGGTCATTCTGGCCCTCAGCGGCCCCGCCCTGCGCAGTGAGTGGCAAGCGCAACCGGCCGCGCCACTCGATATCTGGATCCTGGATCTCTCCCGCTCGATGCAGGCCACCGACCTAAAACCGGATCGTGCTACCCGGGTCAGACTGCAACTTCAGCAACTGCTTGGCACTGCCAACAACGCCCGGATTGCGCTCGTTCTCTACGCTGGCGACGCCTATCTCGCCATGCCCCCCACCCGGGATCATCAAGCCATCGCCCTGCTGCTGCCCGATCTGCGCCCCGACATCATGCCGTTGCAAGGCAGTAACCCCGCGCGGGCCATCGCCCTTGCCATGAAACAGATTGCCCCCGGTGAGCAGGCACGTCTGCTGCTCATCACCGACGGCCTGAGTAACAAACAGATGGATGAGATTGCCGCGCAGTGGCCCTGTCAGGAGAGCCTTTTCTGTCACAACAGCAATAGCCCGCGACTCGATATTCTCCTTGCCAGCAGTGCAGAACCTGCGGCCATGCCACCCATTCCGGCCAATGAACTGGGTTTTGCCACACGCCCCCCAGCCCAACTGGCAGCACCACAGAGCGAAGCCATGGCTACCTTGGCGCACAAGCTGGGTGGCGAACTGCAGTGGCTGGGCAGCGAATCTCCCCGTTTTGCTCCGCTGCCGACCACTACGGTGGCGCTCGCCCCGGCGCCGCGCGATCTCGGCCCCTGGCTGTTGTTGCCGCTACTGCCCCTGGCGCTGCTTGCCCGGGTGGGAACCCAACTTCTCATTGCAATAACCATCAGCTGGTCGCTGCTGGCGCCAGCCCCGACGCAAGCCTCCCCCCTCCCGCTATCACCAGACGAGCAGGCGATGCAAGCCTATCTCAAAGGAGAGTACCAGCTGGCAGCCAGCACATTCGGCAACCCGGTATGGCGCGGCAACGCTTGGTATCGGGCTGGCGATTACCGGCAAGCCGTCGCGGCCTACGAGCAGGAAACAAGCGCGACCGCCCACTACAACCGGGGCAATGCGCTGATCCAATTGGGGGAACTGGCCGCAGCCAAAGAGGCCTATCTGGCCGCACTGGCCATTGAACCACGCCATGAGGATGCCCTCTATAACCTCTCACTACTGCAAGGCGGTGAGTCGGCAGCCCCTGCAGAAGCAACGCCCAGCAGCGCATCCAGCAAACCAGAAAAGGCACAGGTCGATGTGGTACCACTGCCCCCTGCGCCGCCAGTGCTTTTGCTGGAACAGCGGCTGCGCAAAGAGGCGCTGCGCCGTGAGCTCATCAAGGTAGAAGAGCCATGGTGAAGCAGCACATGCTCTGCTGGCTACTGCTTGTGATGCTGAGCCTCCCCGGCTGGGCACAGCCACGGGCTGAATTGCTGCCTGGTGCCACCCCGGCTGACTGGTTGCTGGTGATCGAGGCGGATGGCGTGCGTCAGGGCAACGAGCTCGAGATCACACCGCTGCTGCGCCAGTTCGCCGTGGGCAGAGTCACCATGAGTCGGGTATCCACCCCGGTGCAGCAGTTGACCCGCTGGCAGATCCCGTTGCACCTGACCAGCCAGCCAGATGATCCTGCCAGCATGGCGATCGCACCGCTAAAGCTTGGCAACGAGTGGACACCCGAGCTGACACTCAAGGCCCCAGCACCACAACAAACTCTGCCTGCACCACCACCCCCAGCCGCACTGGAGATGGAGACCCAGCTTGATCATCAGGGCCCCCTCTATCCCGGTCAGCCGGTGATCTATCGGCTCACGCTCTGGCTCCCCACCACCATGCAGCAACCCGGGCTCAGTGAACTCAACTCGCCCCATTTCATCATTCGCCGCCTTGGCAGCGATGAGTGGCTTCCCCCAGTGCAGAGCGGGCTGCCCGGCAGATTGACCCGCAGCTGGCTTATCCAGGCCAAGGCACCGGGCCTCTGGCTTATCGACTCCCCGAGGCTACAGGGAGAATTGCCCCAAAACGGGGGCCAGCTTCAACGCCTTGCCGCCCGGGCAGCCCCCCTTCAGGTACGCGTAGATCAAGCACCCGCAACGCCGGTAGCCAGTCGCTTGCTGCTGACCCAGCGGATAGAGCCCTCGGCAAAGGGGCACGCAGGGGAGCCGCTGATCCGGGTCATTACCATCACGCTCGAAAATGGCGACAGCAGTCAGGTGCAGCTTGCCCCTCTTATGGCACAGCAGCTCCCCGCCGGGCTGCAAGCGCACCCCGATGGCGAGCAGCAGCAGGAGCGTTATCGGGAGGGCAAACTGCTGTTTGAGCGGGAGTGGCGCCAAACCCTGCTGGCCGGCGAGGCAGGAGAGTATCAGCTACCGGCAATCACCCTGCCCTGGTTCAATACCGTGACCGGTCGTATAGAACAGGCGAAGCTGCCTGCCACTCGCCTCGTTTTCCAACCGGCCAGCCGGCAAGGTACGGGCGAGTCACTGCCACTGGCCAACGAGAGCCTCTGGTGGGTATTGCTGGCGCTGCTGCTGCGAGGCATAAGACACAACTATCCGCGCTGGCTCGCCTTCTATCGTCTGCAACGAACACTTGCCAGCCAGCAGAGCGAACAAAGCCGCCTGGCCCTGCGCCATTGGGTCTCGCTTTCCGCCCCATCCGTTTGGGCCAAACCGGCCAATACAGAGCAGTTGCAAAGATGGCAAGCCAAGCTGGATCGCGCCTGCTTTGCGCCCTCGGCACCAGTCGTGCCATGGCGCACAATCTCCCGTGAGCTCTGCCACGTTGAAACAGCGGGCATCGCTCAGCTCCTTGCTCTGATGGCCCACCGGTTCCCCTTACGGGGTTAACCCAGCCTCCACAACAGGAGACACACCTATTGCTCTTTTTTAGAAAAAAGCGGGGTCAGCCTCATAAAAGTGGAAATGATCCGGCCACTTTGCCGGTCTATGACCCTATGGCTGACAAACAAACCAAATTCGAAGCGCTGGTTCATGCGCTGCACAAGGATATCTATCGCTACGCCTACTGGCTGGTGAGGGATCCTCACGTCGCGGAAGATCTGGTGCAGGAAACCTTCCTGCGAGCCTGGAAGGGTATCAACGCCCTGCAGGACGATCAGGCAGCCAAAGGTTGGTTGATCACTATCTTGCGCCGGGAGAATGCCCGCCGTTTCGAGCGCAAACAGTTTGATCTGGTGGATCTGGACGACCATCCCCAACCCCAGCCCGATACGCTACACAGCGAAGAGGAGATGGAGAACGAGTGGTTGCATCGTCACATTGCCCGCCTGCCCGAAGAGTATCGGGAGCCCCTGATGCTGCAGGTGCTGGGCGGATTTAGCGGTGAGGACATTGCCGAACTGCTCGGGCTCAACAAAAACACGGTCATGACAAGACTGTTTCGCGCCCGCAACCAGCTGAAAGAGGCGATGGCGCAGAAGAAATTATCAAGAGGAGATGGACATGGATGAACTCGAGTTTCGCCGTCGCGCCATGATCCAGCCCGGCGATCAGCAACCCGACTTCCTCGAGGCTGCCCGTGCCAATCCTGCCAACCTGCGCTATCTCGACGAGATGAAAACTCTCGAGCAACAGATTGCGCGCACCATGAGTATCGAGCCGCCGTCAGGGCTGGCAGAGCGGATCCTGCTCAGACAAGCCCTGCAACAGAGTGCAGATCAGCAGGAGAAAACACGGCATGTTGCCAGCAGCACTGTGCCGAAATCCCATTGGTGGGCCGTGGCCATGGCTGCATCCGTCGCTTTTCTACTTGGAGTGAGTACCCGCTGGATAAGTTGGCCTGCCAGCTCCGATCAAACACTCTCCCTCGCTCAGGTGGCGATGGCCCATGTCTATGGTGAGGAGCCGTTTATCGAAGGTATCGATGAGCGGGTCAATTTGCAGAGCATCAACGCCAAGATGGAGAAATATGGCGCGACCCTGAGTGGTATGGATGGTCTCAGGGTGACTTATGTCAACCACTGCGCCTTCTATCAGGGGCCGGCATTGCATATGGTGATCCAGGGCAAGATGGGACCCGTTACCCTCTTTCTGGTTCCCAAGCATGTTCCTCTCTCTCTGCAGCCCAGTTTTGAAGATGGCACCCTCAAAGGAGAGATCGTCCAGTTAAAAGGAGGAAATATGGTACTGATTGGCCAGATGAAGGAGCCGCTTGCCCCCGTCGCTACGGCCCTGCAATCACGACTTCACTGGAACATTTAACGAACCGATTCCATCGGTAAAAACAGGCAGTGACACCAGCCCGCTGCCTGTTTCCCCTCTCTTTCCCGACCCATTACCTGCTTTTTGTCGCAAAATTGCGAAAAACAGCAAAATTATTTTTGTGAGCAGGATCAACCGTTTCGCCTAAAAAACACCCTGTCTTACCCCGTAAATGATGAATTAAACATCAGGTTAAAACAAATGATTAACAGATCGATCACTTTTATGTATTCTGCTGTCACTGGTCTGATTTCTTACCTCCTACCAGATACATAGAATCACGCCAGAATTGATTCGGAAGAAGCTGAAATAAAAACGGATTTTGTCGAGGTTTGCATTGAACATGCAGCCAATATCGACAAAAAAATCTGCCTACAAGAGAGACCACCATGACGACAACTATGTTTAAGAAGAGCCTGATTGCCGCCACCATTGCGCTGGCCACCGGTCAAGTCCATGCAGCGGCATTCCAGTTGAACGAGCACTCAGCCTCCGGTCTGGGTCGTGCCTATGCTGGTGAAGCAGCCATTGCCGACAACGCCTCCGTCCTGGCCCGCAACCCTGCAGCCATGACTACCTTCGACAAGATGGCAGTTTCTGTATCCGGTACCTATATCAAGCCGGATGTGGATGTTGAGGGGAAAACCAGCGGAAATCTGACCACAAAAGCAGGTACAGTTCCCAATTACTTCAATCGTGATGCGTCCGCTTCGGATATTGCTCCTGCGGCTTTCGTCCCTGCGTCCTATTTCATTCAGCCGCTGAATGATAAGTGGGCATGGGGTATTGGGCTTTTCTCCAACTACGGTCTCTCTACCGAGTACGACAAGAATTTTGCCGCTGGCTCAGGCGCTGGTGATACAGAACTCTTAACTTTCAATATCAACCCGAATATCGCCTACCGCATCAACGAACAATTCAGCATCGGTGCTGGTATCAACGCCGTGTATGCTGAAGCCGAATTGAACCGTTATGCAGGGGTATTGGCTCCTACATTGACTGCGGCAACAGGCGTACAACATTCTGCTGATACAAAAATTGCAGGGCTGAAGGGTGATACATGGGGCTTCGGCTGGAACGTTGGTACTTTGTATGAAGTTAACGAAAACCACCGTTTTGCTTTGACCTATCGCTCCCAAGTTGATCTCAGTTTTGATGGCGACTTTAACGGCACCAGCTCTAACTACAAAACTGTTGACGGAAACCTGAAACTGGATCTGCCAGCTCAAGCCGAGTTTGCAGGTTATCACCGTTTGAACCAGCAGTTTGCCGTCCACTACTCTGTCAACTGGACTGACTGGAGCGCCTTCGAAGAGCTCAAAGCAACCAGTTCTCAGTGTTCAAAAGGTGTCTGCCTGCAAAAAGATGAGAAGTTCAAAGATTCTGTTCGTTACTCTATCGGTGGTACTTGGTACATCAACCCGTCTTGGGAAGCGCGTATGGGCTTTGCATATGACAACTCCCCTATCGAAGCTGAGTACCGTAGTCTGAGTATCCCCGACTCTGATCGTATCTGGTACAGTGCTGGTGCCACCTACCATATCAACCCTGATATGAGTGTTGATTTCGGTATGGCCTATCTGGATGGTAAGAAGGTTGATGTAAACGAAGGCCTCGTTAGCCATGATGGCACAGTGAATAACCCACGCTGGCAGGGCACTTCCCACGGCAACGCCTTCCTGGCATCTGCCCAGTTCAACATGAAGTTCTGATTGTTGAGCAATTTAAAAGAGCGCCGCAAGGCGCTCTTTTTTTATGCAAGATCCCGTTTTCAGCGAACACATGTAGCACACATCTGTTTATTTTTCTTTTTTAATCAATCTATTAGAACTGGTTTCATCAGCATTTAATCCCGTTTTTCCCAGATGCACGCCATCACCGTTGCCTTGCTGGTCGTACCATATAAAATCCCGCCTTCAATGATATGGCCGAGTGAAAGCTCGGTATACACGCAAGGATATTTCATGCATTCCACTCTCAAACTATCCGCTCTTGCTCTGTTGGTGATGGCTGGTCACACCCATGCTGCAGGTTTCCAGCTGGCTGAACAATCGGCAACCGGGCTTGGTCGAGCCTTTGCCGGAGAAGCGGCTATCGCGGACAATGCCAGCGTTTTATCTCGCAACGTGGCAGCCATGACTCGCTTCGACAAGATGGCATTTTCGGGCGGAGCAATTTACGTCAGCCCTGACGTAAATATTGAAGGTAATACCCGCTTGCCGACCAAAGCCGGCATCGTCACTTCCGATGCCAGTGCACACGATATCGCTGCCGCGGCCTGGGTTCCCAACGCCTATCTCATTATTCCACTCAATGAGCAGTGGCGCCTTGGATTCTCGGCCACTTCTTATTACGGTCTCGGCGTCAAGATGCCGGATAACTACAGCGCCGGTCACTTTGGCAATGTATCTGATATCAAGACCATGGATCTGGGTACCTCACTCGCCTATCGCATCAATGAGATGTGGTCAATTGGTGCCGGGATCTCTGCTATTCAGGGCGAGGGCGAAGTGGGTGGCACCTTCCCTTCTCGCAACCTGATAGCAAAACATCTGCAAGGGGATGGCTGGGCATGGGGATGGAATGTCGGCACTTTACTGGAGTTGTCGGAGCAAACCCGGATTGGCCTCTCCTACCGCCATGATGTCACTTTAACCCTCTCGGGAGATGCTATCGTGGGCCGACCCAATGCAGATGGCTCCGTTACCGAGATCAGAGATACCGGCAGTCTGGATCTGCCGTTGCCCGCAACGGCTGAATTGGCGGCATTTCATCAGCTGACAGACAAGCTGGCTCTTCATGGCAGCCTGAACTGGACCAACTGGAGCAAATTCGTCCAGCTGGAAGCAGATCTCGATAACATGTCCAACATGCATATCAAGGATGAACACTGGGAAGATAGCTGGCGCTATGCCATTGGCATGACCTATCAACTGACTCCCCAATGGCAACTGCGTTCCGGGGTCGCTTATGATGCAAGCCCAGTACCTGCAGATCGCCGTACCATCTCCATACCGGATGCCGATCGTATCTGGTACAGCCTTGGCATGGGTTATCAGTTCACACCCAACCTGACAGTGGATCTGGGGCTGACCCTGATCGACGGTAAAAAGGTCGATGTCACCGAGAAGATGGAGCTGCAACCGGGCAACCCGCTAACGACGTCAACCTTCCGGGGCACTTCTGAAGGGGATGCCTGGCTGGCTGGCTTACAAATGAGCTATCTCTTCTAAATTCGGCTCTGACAGAAAAACACTATGCCAATTATTGCCTTACTCAATAGGGTCAGGACTGGCATAGTGTTCTGCAACACCATAAAATCAAGCCAGTACCCATATCGGAGCTAGGCATGTATTCCTACGTTGCAAGACAGCCCATTCTCGACAGAGACCTTAATACCTACGCCTATGAGCTGCTCTTTCGCGATAGCCTGAATAATGTCTTCCCGAGCATCTCCTCACGGCAAGCAACGTCGAGTCTTGTCGTTGAACAGTTCCTGCAACAAAACATCGATCAGCTACTGGGCGGCCGCCCCTGCTTTATCAATTTCCCCCACTCCCTGTTGCTGGATGGTTTGGCAGAGTGCCTCCCCCCAGAGAAGGTGGTGATAGAAATTCTGGAGGATGCTGCACCGGACGATGCCCTGCTGGAGAAGGTCAAACAGCTCCATAAACTGGGCTATACGCTGGCGCTCGATGACTTCACCATGTCGCCAGACTGGGAGCGTTTCCTCCCATTTATCAAGATCATCAAGTTCGATCTGCGGGCAACACCGCTACTGCAGATCAAGGTGTTCATCCAGCGCCACCAAAGCATGAATCTCACCTATCTGGCCGAAAAGGTGGAGGACAAGGCGGAATTCGAGCGGGTCAAGCAGCTTGGGATCCAGCTATTTCAGGGCTTTTTCTTCAGTCGCCCCGAGATGGTCAAGCAGGCGACCATGGAGCCAGCCCAGGTCGTCGTGATGCAACTGCTCAACGTGGTCAATCAGGCCGAACCTGACATCAACCGGATCGAGCAGCTGCTAAGCCAGGATATCTCCCTCTCCCTCAAGCTACTGCGCTACGTCAACCATCTCAAAGGACACACCAATCCCATCTCTTCATTTCGCCAGGCCGCCATCTACCTTGGCAACACCCAGCTAAAGCGTTTTGTCTCGCTGGTTGCTGCCACCAGTGCAGGCAAGGGAAAGAGTGCTGAGCTCTATCAGATGTCGCTGATCAGAGCCCGCTTCTGTGAGCTGCTGGCCCACGCTCATGCCCCGACCCAGCAGGCGCCACAAGCTTTTATCACCGGCCTCTTCTCCCTGCTGGATGTGTTGATGGAGCAGCCGATGGACAAGCTGCTCGGCACCATTCCGCTGATCGATGCCATCCGGCTGGCACTGCTTGAGCGCAAGGGCAATCTCGGCTTCTACCTCGCGTTTTGCGAAGACTACGAGAATGCCAACTGGTCACGAGTCACAGCCAGAACAGCCAAGCTTGGCTTGAGCGAGGAGAAGGTCAGCCACCTCTATCTGGCTGCAACCACCTGGGTCAACGAGCAGCTGCAGGCGATGGAAGCAACCGACTAATCGATCTCCACCGCGATCGCTGTCGCCTCTCCCCCTCCGATACACAGAGAGGCAATCCCTCTTTTCCCTCCCCGCTGACGCAGGGCCGAGACCAGGGTGACCAGAATACGGGCACCACTCGCTCCGAGCGGATGCCCCAGTGCACAGGCCCCACCGTATACATTGACCTTGTCATGAGGGATACCACATCCCGCCATGGCCAACATGGTCACCATGGCAAATGCCTCGTTGATCTCAAAGAGATCAACCTCCTCCACTGACCAGTCAAGCCGCTCCAGCAATTTGGATATTGCGCCAATGGGTGCCGAGGTAAACTCGGCTGGCAAGGCTGCATGGCTCTGATAACCGACGATCCTTGCCAATACCGGCACCTGCCGGGCAACTGCCGTAGCGCTATCCATCAATATCAGCGCCGCCGCACCATCAGAGATGGAGCTCGCATTGGCTGCAGTAATGGTCCCCTCTTTACCAAACGCAGGTTTTAGCGTTGGTATCTTTTCCGGCCGTCCTCGGCCGGGTTGCTCATCCTCTGCCAGCAGCAAGCGCCCCTCACAATGACAAGGCGCTAGCTCCGAACTAAACGAGCCAGCCTGCTGGGCATCAAGGGCACGCTGGAGCGATGCCAGGGCAAATTCATCCATGGCACTGCGGGTCAAACCGGCCAGATCAGCGCTGCGCTGGGCATGGATTCCCATCAGCTGGCCATCATAGGCATCCTGCAATCCGTCGAGAAAGAGGTGATCCAGCGCCCGCTGATGTCCCATCCGAAAACCGCTACGGGCGTTATCCAACAGATAGGGGGCACGGCTCATGCTCTCCATGCCACCCGCAACCACAACCCGGTTGTCGCCAAGCCGGATAGAATCTGCCGCCAGCATCACCGCCTTCATACCAGAACCACACACCTTGTTGACTGAGGTTGCGGGTATCGATGGCGGCAATCCCGCTTTCAACATCGCCTGTCTGGCGGGAGCCTGCCCCACCCCGGCCGACAGCACGTTGCCCATAAAGACTTCGTCGACCTGCTCCGGATGCAGGCCGCTTTGCTGCAACGCAGCCTCAATGGCACACGCCCCCAACTCAGGTGCCGTTACCTCTGCCAATGCACCCTGAAATGCCCCCATCGGGGTCCGCTTTGCCGCCACAATCGCAATATCCATTTGCCAGCCTCTTTTTGTTACATGGCCATAACATAGGTTTTCTGTGCCACGGGAACAAGAGTTGCAGTGCAGTTTACGTTTAGGTAAGGTGCCAGCAGGATTTAGTTCGCCAAGAAGTCTGTATGAACAAAAACAGGGATGAAGCCCGGCGCTACAGCATCAGTGAGCTGGCTCGGGAATTTGATATTACGACGCGCAGTATCCGCTTTTATGAGGATCAGGGATTACTCAATCCCGCACGAGAGGGCCAGACCCGCATCTACAGCAAGCAGGATCGGGTTCGCCTCAAGTTGACCCTGCGTGGCAAACGTCTTGGTTTCAGCCTCGCCGAGATCCGCGAATTGTTTGATCTCTATGATGCCGACAAGAGCAGCCGCACCCAGCTGCAAACCATGCTGGGACTGGTAACGGATAAACGTGAAACGCTGCAACAACAGATGGAAGATATCAGGATGGTGTTGCTGGAGCTGGATGCCGCCGAACAGCGCTGTCAGCAGGCGCTGAACCAGCTGGGGTAATGAAGCCTGAGGGCAAAGCCCTCTTTTCACACAGTGAAAACAACCAAACGCCAGATAGTAAAAAGCCACTCCTGAGAGTGGCTTTTCTTCAACCTGACGGCTCGCGATTAGACGCGAACGAAGTCCAGGTGAACCAGCTTGTAACGTACCGGGTGACGCTGGATAGCTTTCACTTTTACGTTAACTTCTTCGCCGTTGATGACCAGAGTCAGTACGGACTCATAAAATTCCGGCTTCTCTTGAGCCAGGATCATTTTCTTGTGGTCAACAGCGACGGACAGAGCTTCTTTGCCTGCACCGTAAACGATGGCAGGAACTTGGTCAGCTTGACGCAGGCGGCGGCTCGCACCTTTCCCCAGGTCAGAACGGACTTCAGCTTGGAATACGAAAGACATAGTATGTATCTCTTTTGGATGAATTTATGGTGCTAACTGCGACCGGTCAGCACCTCGCAAAACGAGCGCGAATACTACCATGGGCCAATAGCGGATACAAGGCTAATCCCGAGCCTTAACGCCCCTGCTCAAGGCGGGCAAATTGCTGTTGCCGCTGGGCCGGGCTCAGCGCATCAAACTGCGCCAGCGTCTCGGCGCGGGGACAGTAGAGACCATCCCCCGTTTTGACCCGGATGCTATGGCCAAGTCGCGCCTGATTTTCAGCCACTAACGCCAACAAATAGCTGTACGTATCGGCCCCCATGGCACTGGAGAGCTGGTTCGCTATGCGCCACAGCGTCTCACCGGCCGCCACCTGATGACACACGGCACGCTCACCTCCTGCAGCCGGGGCCGATAGCGTAAGGGTGGCGCTATCGGTGGAGGCGGCAGCAGCCAGCTGGATATCAGCATTGTTTACCGATTCACGCGCAACGCTCCCCAGCATCGCCAGCAACGGCTCCGCCTCGTAGCGAGGCGTTACCGCAAGCTGAACCGGCATGGTATGCGCGGCACTGAACTCGGCAATAAAGGGAGCAAGCTGCCCATTTTCATCCAACGGAGAGAGCCCCTGCTGCTGCACTGCAGCAACAGCCTGAACGGATGCGACGCCATAAGCCATCTCGTCGATGCGCCGCAACCTTGCCAGATAAGCTTTGGAGAGCTCGGCCTCCCCCTCGAACAGATCAAAAGGAGGTACCAGCCGGGCAGGAAAGAGGAGCTGCCAGCGACCATTTTTCTGTTTCTGGGCCAGCGGCGGAAACTGGTTGCCGTGCCATGCCACAAACATGGCGGGCGGTTTGCGCGCTAAAGGGTAATACTCAGGGTTCAACTGCACCCAGGTTTGCTCTGCAATAGGCTGGTAACCGCTGATCACCACCTGCGCCACACTCAACCAGATCCCCAGCATCCTTGCCTCCCTGACTTCCGTTTAAAAGGGCCCACCACCTTGGCAGCCCCTTCCCACACTCTATATCACGCAGTTAAAACAGACAGATAGCAGCTTAGCACTGAGCGATAGCATTCAGCACCCGTTTATCCGACACCGGATAGGGGGTTCCCAGATTCTGGGCAAAAAACGATACCCGCAGCTCCTCGATCATCCAGCGAATATTGGCCACCTCGGTGGGAATAAGCTGAGATTTGGGGATCTTGGCCAGCAGCGCCTTGTACTCCGACTCCACGCTATGCACCTTGAGCATGTAGACCCGATCCCGGTTGGGATCGATGGCAAGCTTCTCGAGGCGACGCTCGATGGCCCGCAGGTAGCGCAGCAAGTCAGACAGCCGCTGCCAGCCGGTCTCGGTGACAAAGCCCTTGTGAATGAGGTTACCCAACTGCTGCTGGATGTCCGACATGGCAAAAGCGGTGTCGAGCTGCATCTTGCCCTTGAGCCGTTTCTTGATCTCATGGGAGAGGGTCAGCACGGCTTCCACCTGCTTGGCCACCTCCACCACCGCATCGTTGAGCTCGGCACGGACATACTCCTTGAGCGCCTCGAAACCAGCCTCGTCCCAAGCCATACCGCCGTGCTGCTCAATCAGCTTGTCACAACCGCAGGCAATGCAGTCATCGATAAGCTCGGCCACCTTGCCAAACGGGTTGAAATAGAGCCCCAGCTTGGCCTTGTTGGGCAGCTTCTCCTGCAGGTACTTGATAGGTGATGGTACGTTGAGCAGTACCAGCCGACGCTGACCGGCCCACATCAGCTGCTGCTGCACCACCGGGCTCTCCACCAGCTGGATGGCGACCGAATCTTTCTCGTCTACCAAGGCCGGATAGGCTTTCACCTCGAAGCCGCCGCGCTTCTGGCTGTACTCTTGGGGCAACTCGCCAAAGCTCCACAGGGTGAGGCCGGACTGCTCGATGTCATCATCCGCCACCTGCGACAGGGTCTCCTGCACCTTGCCACGCAGGGACTCTTTCAATGCCTCCAGATCTTTGCCTTCCGCCACCTTCTTGTGCTTGTCATCCACCACCCGGAAGGTGAGTTTCAGGTGATCGGGCACCGCAGCCCAGTCCCAGGATTCACGGGGCACGGTCACGCCGGTCATCCGGCGCAGCTGGCGCTCCATCTCGTCAAGCAGCGGCCCCTGCTCGGGGTTGATACTGGCGAGTAGTGCATCGGCATAGTTCGGCGCCGGCACGAAGTTTTTGCGCATCGGCTTTGGCATCGACTTGATGAGGGCCACCAACAGCTCATGACGCAGACCCGGGATCAGCCATTCGAACCCCTTCACCTCCACCTGATTCAAGAGCGGCAGCGGAATATGCAGGGTCACGCCATCGGCCGCCTCTCCCGGCTCGAACTGATAGGTCAGCTTGAGCTTGAGGCGCCCCTGCTGCCAGAAGTTGGGGTAGTCGAGATCGCTGATGTGGGCCGCATCCCCCTTCATCAACATCTCTTTTTCGAAGTTGAGCAGCTCGGCGTCCTGCTTTTGCGCCTCTTTCCACCACTTGTCGAAATGGCGGGTGGAGATCACCTCCTCCGGCAAGCGGGCATCGTAGAAGCGGAACAGATCCTCGTCATCCACCAGAATGTCGCGACGACGGGATTTGTGCTCCAGCGCCTCTACCTCGGCCAGGAGCTTGCGGTTATCGCTGAAGAAACGGTGACGGGTCTCGAAATCCCCCTCCACCAGCGCGCGGCGGATAAACAACTCGCGGCACAGCGCCGGATCGATGCGGCTGAAGTTGATGGTGCGCTCATTGACCAGAGTCAGACCATAGAGGGTCACCTTCTCCTTGGCCATCACGGCGCCATTTTTCTTCGACCAGTGGGGGTCGCTGTGGTGCAACTTGATGAGGTGCCCCGCCAGCGGCTCCACCCACTCGGGTTCAATCTTGGCGTTGATACGAGCGTAGAGGCGCGAGGTCTCCACCAGCTCGGCAGCCATCACCCATTTGGGCGGCTTCTTGAACAGGCCCGAGGCCGGGAAGAGGTGGAAACGGCCGTTGCGGGCGCCAAGGAACTCGGGCTTTTCCAAATCCTTGTTGCCGATATGGCTCAAGAGGCCGGTCAGCAGCGCGCAGTGCACCGTCTTGAAATCCGCCGGTTCATGGTTGGCTTTAAAACCAAGCTCCTTGACCGTCTGACGCAGCTGGAAATGGATGTCTTGCCACTCCCGTACCCGCAGGTAGGAGAGAAACTCCTTCTGGCACATGCGGCGGAACGGGTTGCTGCCCAGGGCATCCTGCTGCTCTTTCAGATAGTTCCAGAGGTTAACAAAAGCGAGGAAGTCGGAATCCTTGTCTTCAAAGCGTCGGTGCTGCTCATCGGCGGCCTGCTTCTTCTCCATGGGCCGCTCGCGGGGATCCTGAATGCTGAGGGCGGAGGTGATCACCATCACCTCGCTCAAACAGCCGGTCTGCGCCGCGCTGATCACCATCTTCGCCAGACGCGGATCAAGGGGAATGCGCGAGAGCTGGCGTCCGGTCTCGGTCAGCTGGAGTTTGGCTTCGCGATCGCCGGTGGCGGGCAGCTCGCGCACCGCTTCCAGCTCTTTCAATAGGGTCAGGCCATCCTTGATATGGCGCGACTCTGGTGGCTCGACAAAGGGAAACGCCTCCATATTGCCAAGGCCGAGCGCCAGCATCTGCAGGATGACCGAGGCCAGATTGGTGCGCAGGATCTCGGGGTCGGTAAAGGCGGGACGACTATTGAAATCCTCCTCCGAGTAGAGGCGGATACAGATACCGTCTGCCACCCGGCCGCAACGCCCTTTACGCTGGTTGGCGCTGGCCTGGGAGACCGGCTCGATGGGCAGGCGCTGCACCTTGGTGCGCCAGGAGTAGCGGCTGATGCGGGCGGTGCCCGGATCGATGACGTAGCGAATGCCCGGCACCGTCAGCGAGGTCTCCGCCACGTTGGTGGCGAGCACTATGCGCCGCCCGGCGTGTGGCTGGAACACCTTGTTCTGCTCGGCGTTGGAGAGGCGGGCGTAGAGCGGCAGTACCTCGGTATCGCGCAGATTGAGCTTGCGCAGGGCATCGGCGGTATCGCGGATCTCCCGCTCGCCGTTCATGAAGATGAGGATATCCCCCAACCCTTCGCGGGCCAGCTCTTCCACCGCATCGAAAATCCCCTGCAGCTCGTCGCGCTCTTCCAGCCCTTCGTTCTTGTCGCCGCCTTTTTTGTCAACAAACAGCGGGCGGTAGCGCACCTCCACCGGGTAGGTGCGGCCAGAGACCTCGATCACCGGCGCCTTGTTGAAATGGCGGGAGAAGCGCTGCGGGTCGATAGTGGCCGAGGTGATGATCACCTTGAGATCGGGGCGCCTTGGCAGCAGCTGTTTGAGATAGCCCAGAATGAAGTCGATATTGAGGCTGCGCTCGTGGGCCTCATCGATGATGATGGTGTCGTACTGAGTGAGCATCCGGTCGTTCTGGATCTCCGCCAGCAGGATACCATCGGTCATCAGCTTGATGTGGGTCTGCTCGCTCACCTGATCGGTAAAGCGCACCTTGTAACCCACGTAGTGGCCGAGTTCGGACTCCATCTCCTCGGCAATACGGGCCGCCACGGTACGGGCCGCCAGACGGCGTGGCTGGGTGTGGCCGATAAAGCCCTTCACCCCGCGCCCGAGCGCCAGACAGATCTTGGGGATCTGGGTGGTTTTGCCCGAACCGGTTTCCCCGGCGATGATCACCACTTGGTGCTCTTCAATGGCTTTGGCGATCTCCGCCTGCTTCTGGCTGACCGGCAGGTTATCCGGATAGGTGACCTTGGGTACGCCCGCAAGACGGGATTGGTAACGCGCCTGTGCCGCATCCAGATCGGTGGCAATGGTCTCTAGCACGGCGGCTTGTTTGCCTTCAGGCAGCTTCTTGACCCCGTGCAGACGGCTGGAAAGGCGGCGGGCGTCGAGATTCATGCAGGCAGAGAGACGGCGGCGCAGCGCCTCGATAGAGAGAGACAAGGTACGAATTCCTTAAAAGAGTGCCCGACAAGGGGGCCATATCGATAGCTGGGGCAGATCCTAAAGAGCGAGAAGGAGAGGTGCAAGCCTTAACATGAAGCTAGGGGCATACGAGTAGACCCCTTTGCTTCATTGCAAGCATCAGGTCGGCGAACTTGCAGTCTCCCAAAATAACGAAGCAGGCCATTGGCCTGCTCCAACATAGAGACGCAGCACTCACCCGTGGCTATGGACAAAACAGGTAGTGAGCTGAGCGTGGATCGCCTGCATCACATTGTGGCGATTGATCACTCCGAGCAGCCTGCCCTCCTCCACTACCGGATAGATCTTGGGCTTCTGTCCCATCATCATCTCAGCCAGAGTCAGAATGCTGGTATCTGGCCCCACCGTCAGCACCTCTCTGCGCATCACATCCCGTACCTGTGCCACCTGTTCACAGTGATACGCCTCCTTGAGCATTACCGCGATACAATCCTGCTCGGAGATCCAGCCGATCAGATGTCCTTTCTCATCGGTCACTGGGCCCCCCAGTTGGTGACTGTTTAAAAATTTCTCGACTGCCGCTTGTACCATCATGTCCGCTTTAAAGGTGATGGGTCTGCTCTGCATATAATCCCTGGCTTTTAGCGATTCCATATCTGTTCCCCTATGGTGTTCAGTCAAGCCTGCGTATTGCACGTGGATATCAGCACCATGCACGGCTTATTCCAAGCATAGCTGGAAGCCAGTGCAGGTCAGCAGTACGCATACACCTCCTCTACCGTTGGAATAGCGGCCTGTACCATCTGTGGCAAATTCTCTGCCAGCACAGCGACAACGTCGCCATCAACCCGACCCTCTCTAACCAACTGCTTCATAAAAGAGAGCGCCTCGCCAGCAGAGAGCCCCTGCCGATACGGCCTGTCCTGCACCATGGCTTGAAAAATATCGGCCACCCGCAAGATCCTCGCCTCCAATGCCATCGCCGAAGCCGGCAGATGAAACGGGTATCCCTCTCCGTCCGGTTCTTCATGGTGATAGGAGGCCCAGCACGCGATCTCTTCAAACCCCTCGATATGGCGCAAGATCTGATAGGTCTCGAAACTGTGGGTATTGATGATGGCCCGCTCCTCAGAGGTTAATCGCCCCGGTTTATCCAGAATTTCATCCGGTACTCGCAGCTTGCCGAGATCGTGCAGCAATCCGGCAATTTCCAGCATGTCACAATGGATGGGACTGACACCCATACGCTCGGCCAGCAGACGCGAGAGACGAGCAACACCGAAGGAGTGAGCCATGGTAAACGAGCTTTTGGCATCAACAATGCCCGAAAAAATCAGCGCCAATGCTTTCAGCTCGCCATTGGTCGTCATGCAAGGCTCGCGCTCTTGCAGCATCTCAAGCATGTAGTCATTGATGGAACGAGCTTCCAGTTGCAGCCAGAAAGCCTCCGAGCGAGAAGCTTGCAGAAATGCCGCTACCAGCTCGGGGTCAAAAAATTCACCGCTATAACCCTGCAGCCGTTCGCGGATCTCGTTGGTATGCATCAAGAGCGACCCGTCGCTATAGTGAGGGGCCGCCAGCGCGTCACAACGGTCTACCAGAAAGATGAGATTGGCCTGACGGGCAACTTTCTTGTCCACGTCGGGTAAATTGCGCAGCAACTTCCAGTGAGTGTGGTGATAACGGATGGGAAGCGCCAAAGGAGCGAGCAGCCGGAAATCCTTTAATAGCTGATATCCCACTTCACAGTGAAGCTGTGACGACTCCCAGTCAAACTCGCTGACCAGGTGGTGATGGATGACTGTCGAGGAGACGCCGATGTCATGCAGGACGCCCAACTCGAAGAGCAGTCGGCGCTCCACATCGTCCATCCCCAGTACCCGACTGCACTCGGCTGCCATGATCCCGACTCGTTTACCATGGGCAACATCGCCAATACCCACCAGATCCAGCGATGCAGACAAGGCATATACCACCTGTCTAAGATCGACCTGCAACGAGAATGAGTTCTTCTCCGTCAGCATTCTGTCCATGATCACTATCCCATGCCGCCATGTTGTTATCAGAGGAGCCGTTTTACTCTGCTCATATAAATAATTTAGTCAACAGCCCTCCTCTTGGCCTTGGTGGACAGACAAAAAGTATGATGTGGCAGAGGATTACCGTGAAAAGTACCTATGCGGCCTCCTACCCGCCGGAACATTTGCAAATCAGCGCTTTGTTACTGGTACACAAAGGGTCCCCTTGTCTAATAAAGCGACGAATGAGGGCCCAACCCTTCGTTCTTCCTGCACTATGGTTTACCATGCAGGCAATTGTGGTGCTTGGCACCGCCCATCTTGGCGCTAGCCGCCGTCATCGGATACCTCATCTCGAGCAACATGAGCAAAACAGCACACGCCGGCAACGAGCCCACATTCTACTTCCACGACTACGAAACCTTCGGCATCAGCCCCGCCAAAGACAGGCCATCGCAGTTTGCCGGCATTCGTACCGATGCGGATTTCAACATCATTGGCGAGCCGCTGGTCATTTATTGCAAACCTCCGGCGGACTACCTGCCGGATCCGGAGGCGTGCCTTATCACCGGTATCACGCCACAAAAGGCGATGAAGGACGGACTATGCGAGGCGGATTTCATTCGCCAGATCCACGAACAGTTCGCCACTCCGAATACCTGTGTGCTGGGCTACAACAGCATCCGCTTCGATGATGAAGTGACCCGCTACACCCTCTATCGCAACTTCTATGACCCCTATGCCTACAGCTGGCAGAACGGCAACTCCCGCTGGGACATCCTCGACATGCTCCGGGCCTGCTACGCCCTGCGCCCAGAGGGGATCGAGTGGGCCTTTGATGATGAAGGCAAACCGAGCTTCCGGCTGGAGAAGCTGACTGTCGCCAACGGCGTGACTCACGCCAATGCCCACGATGCACTCTCTGACGTGCTGGCCACCATCGAGATGACCAAGCTGGTGAAAAAGGCCCAGCCCAAGCTGTTCGGGTACCTGTTTGACCTTCGCAACAAGAACAAGGTGAAGGCACTGATCGACGTGGTGACCATGAAGCCACTGGTACACGTCTCCGGCATGTTCTCCCCGTGGCAGGGATGCGCAAGCTGGGTGTCGCCGCTCGCCTGGCACCCCACCAACCAGAACGCGGTGATCATGGTCGATCTGACCCGCGACCCCACCCCGCTTATCGAGCTCACCAGCGAGGAGATCCGCGAGCGCCTCTACACCAAGAAAGAGGAGCTGGGGGATCTGGCGGGCATTCCGGTCAAACTGGTGCACATCAACAAGTGTCCGGTACTTGCACCGGCCGCCACCCTGACGGCAGAGCGGGCCGACCAGCTGGGCATCGATCGGGAGCAGTGCCGCAAGAGCCTGGATCTGCTGCGCGCCCACCCCGAAGTGCGGGAAAAACTGGTGGAAGTATTCAATCAGGAGTTTGCTGGCAGCAGTGACGGCGACCCCGACACCCAGCTCTACGCCGGCTTCTTCGGTCACGGCGACAAGTCCACCATGGATCTGGTGCGCGCCACCCCGGCGGATCTGCTGGGCGAGCGGGAGTTTGCCTTCACCGACGCACGGCTGCCGGAGATGCTGTTTCGCTACCGCGCCCGCAACTGGCCGCACACGCTGAGCGAAGCGGAGCAGAAACGTTGGCGCCTGCACTGCAGCGACTACTTCAGCAACCGTCTGCCTGACTACGTACCGCGTCTCGAAGCGCTGGCCGAGCAGAATCAGGGTAACGAACGAAACTTTGCGATTCTTAAGAGTCTCTACCACTATCTGGAAGATTTATGAGTTGTGAGTGATTTCACACTAAATCCTCCTCGCCAATCCCCTTCTTCAGGTCATAATGACGAAGGGGATCTTCTCAAAAACCAATGTGTTGCATCCCTTTGTCTTGCCCCGATCAAACGGAAGCCATTTGCTGATGCCTCGTCACCACGCTCTGCTGGGATTACTGGCCCTGCTGCCGCTGGCAGCCAACGCCGCATACCGGTTCGATATGCCGGACTACCTTGCGCAGTTGCCTGAGCAGACCTATCACATCGTTGAGCACAGCTTCAGCACCCTGTACAAGCAGACCGACTTCACGCCTCAGGTCACCAACAGCTACTTCAACAACTCCAACCTCTACAAGTTTGTCGGGGTGCCACTGGTCATCTCCGCCCAGTCCGGCTTTCAGCTGGAGGTGTTTGGTCAGGCCTATAACCGCGCGTCTCAGGCCTATATGCACCTGAGCGAAGATATGTCGCTTTACCGGGTGATGCGGGTCGATGTGATGGGTAACCCCAACGATCGGCTGGCTATCGGTTTTGGCTTTGGTATGCCAATCACCCCTAATCTCACCCTCAAGGCCATCACCTCGGGCAGCGATATCCCGGGTTATGGTTCAGCCAAATACGCGGCTGGCGTCGAGTGGCGTTACTGACACGGCCCCCTAAATAGCAAACAATTCAGGCTCCCGCAGGAGCCTGAATTGTTTGAGAGACGAGCCTTATCAGATGTAGTGGATCACCCGCCCCTCGCCCCCTTGCAGGGTCACGGTTGTGCCTACTGCCTGCCCCTGCCAAAAATCGGTTCCCCCTTCCGGCAGCAGAAACTCCTGTGGTTGCCCCTCCCAGTTGAAGAGGCAGAGCAGAGTGCCGCCCTCGGGCAGGCTTACTTCGCCGCAGGCAAAGTCCATCGACTCGAAACGGGCAGAGGGCGCCCGGGCAGCACAAAGACCCAGCAGCTTGCGTAGTTGCGCTGCCTGCTCCTCATCGAGATCTTGCAGTCGATCACCCGCCAGCATCATGCCGCCGCTCGCCACCAGCGCTGCCAGATGGAAGCTGTAATCCGCCTTGCTTGCCTGCTGGCTCGGTAGATCACGCAGACAGATGCAGTCGGGGTCGAGGGCCCAGAGATTGTCATTTTGCCAGGCGCGGCAGAAGGCCTCGCGAGCGATCTGGCGATAGCGGTGGCCATTGCGCTCCACGTCATCGCTCACCCGCATGCCGTGCACCAGCCCAAGGCTTGGCCAGATGGGCGCGTTGCAACCTAGCAGGAAAGCGCCTTCACCTGCACCACGCAGGATGGCCGCCATACCACGCCGATAGGCTTCAACCCGGGTGGCTGCCGGATCGTGGAAACGGCCACCGTGGATGGCGCCCCAGAAGTTGGCATCGAGCTTGAAATAGTGGATGCCCCACTGTTCGCGCAGGGTGCGGAACACCTGCTCAAGGTGCGCCTGCACCTCGGGGTGGGTACCATCCAGCACATACCAAGGGGTACAACGCCAACCACCATAGGTAACCCGTTCGGAAGGGAGCGGCAGGCCGTCATCCCCCTTCACAAACCAGTCGGGGTGCTCCTGAAACACCTGTGAACCGGGCTCGGCAATAAAGGGAGCGACCCAGAGGGCAGGCTCGCAGCCAGCCTGTTTGATCTCCGCAGCCAGCGATGCCACCCCCTGCTCGAACTTGGCCGACGGGGTGAGCCAGTCGCCCATCTTGGCCTGATAACCGTCGTCGATTTGCACATAACGCAGGGCTGGGAAGCGCTCGGCGCGCACCTGCAGGTTCTCGCGAATGTCGGCAGCACTCACCTCGGCGTAGTAGTGATACCAGGAGCACCAGCCGCTCGGGCGCTCACTCACCTGGCCGATCAGCGAGCCGTGCTCGACCTCGATCAGCTGTGCCAGCTTGGCCAGCAGATCCTCGCGCTCCGGACCTTCGAGGCAGATCAGCGCCTCGCTCTGCCAGTGCTCACCGGCCGCGAGTTTTCGCCCTTCGCAGTTCATCAGGATCTGCAAGCGACCATCAGGGTAGAGGCGAAATTCCCCGCCAAAACGGTGACAGCTGGCAAAGGCTAGCAGCAGCCACCCCTTGTTATGCTCCACCAGCAACAGATTGTGAATGGAGTGATAGCCATTGTCATCGGTGATGCGATAGACGCTGGCATCGGGGCAACGGCCGACATGTTGCGGTGACAGCCAGCTACCCATGGTCTGGGCCAGCATCTGGAATCCTTCGCCATAGATGGCGCTCTCCACCGGCAGGCCAAGCTTGCCGTCAAACAGCACCCAGCGGTCAACTGATGTGGCATCAGAACCGGTGTTGTCGAGTCGCACCCGGCACAGGGGCCCGTCCCACTGACGGGTTTGCAGCATGTGGGGTGGCAACGCATTATCGTTCGCCAGCTGGCGAACTCGGGACAAGAGGGATGTCATCACTACTCCTTGTAGTTCGAAAAGAGTTCTATCAGGCACTTTTCAAAAATGCCAATCAAATCAGCTTCAAATGAACTGATTTCAGTTGTTATTGTTTTAATGCCGCGACCCGGCCTCTCTGGTAAACTGCGATTTTTCATCCCAGTCGATGAGGTTCACGTGATCGCGCAACGCGCCTTGCTGTACTTTCGTGACTTTATGGTCATCGTCGCCTGCCTGCTGGCAGGCAAATCCGTGGCAGCCATCCTGCCGTTCGCCTTCCCCGGCAGCATCATCGGTATGCTGCTGCTCTTCGTGCTGCTCTCCCTGCAACTGATCAAGCTGCACTGGGTCGAGCTGGGGGCAGGTTTGCTGCTGCGCCACATGGGCGTTTTGTTCGTGCCGGTTGCAGTCGGGCTGGTGGCCTGGCTTGAGCCCCTGCGCCAATCCTTCGGCGTCATCATGCTCTGCATCGTGCTCGGGATCGTGCTGATCCTCGCCACCGTCGGTCGGCTCTACCAGAGGATGAACAAATGATCTTCTGGCTAGCCATTCCCCTGACCCTGGCGCTCTATTTCGCCACCCGGGCCCTCTATCGCCGCCTGCCCTGGCCCATCATCAATCCGGTGCTGGTGCCGACCGCGGTGATCATCGGCCTGCTGCTCTGGCTCGATCTGCCCCTTGAGCAGTACGAGCGCGGCAGCAGCCCCATTACCATGCTGCTGGAGCCCGCCGTGGTGGCACTGGCGCTGCCGCTCTATCAGCAAGCGCGCCAGATCCAGGCCAAGCTCAAGCCCATCCTAATCTGTACCCTCGCCTCCGTCTTGATCTCGGTGTGCACAACCCTGCTGATCGGTCATTTTATGGGCACAGATCCGGCGCTGCTCGCCTCATTGGCGACCAAATCCATCACCACCCCGCTCGCAATGAGCGTCAGCCAGTCCATCGGCGGCATTCCCGCCATCGCGGCCGCCGTGGTGGTGGTGGTGGGAATTGTCGGCGCCCTGATCGGCTACCCGCTGCTCAAACTGTTCAAAGTGACCGACCCGGAAGCGCAAGGGCTCGCCATGGGGGCCTGTGCCCACGCCATCGGCACCGCCACCTCCGCCGAGAAGGGGATCACCCAGGGGGCCTTTGCATCGCTCGCCATGGTGGTGTGCGGGATCCTCACCGCGGCCGTCGCTCCCCTCCTTTTTGCCATCTATCACTGGCTCACCTGACCGATGATTAACCACCCCGACGGCTCTGCAGCGCTGTCGGGGTGCGACCTGCCGCACAATTTGCACAAGACAAACGTTTCCATTACCATCCCCCTCCGTTTGCCCATCAGGGCGTGAGCCTGCTCACACATTTACCCGAGCTTGCTCCCTACAATGGCCGCCCAATTGGCCTTTGAGGACACACTATGCATCCCCGTTTTGCCAAGCCATTCGATACCCTCTCTGCCCCGCTCAAAGCAGCCGTGCAGCCCATGCTGGATAGTGCCGACTTCAACGCCCGCTTCACGCCGGAGCAAGTCGCCACCCTGAAAGCCGCCACAGGTCTCGATGATCGCGCCCTGCGCCTCGCCCTGTTGCCGCTGGCCGCTGCCTGCTCGGTGGCGCCCATCTCCAAATTTTACGTAGGTGCCATCGCCTGTGGCCTGAGCGGCAGCTGGTACTTCGGTGCCAACATGGAGTTTGCGGGTCAGGGTCTGTTTCACTCGGTTCACGCCGAGCAGTCCGCCATCTCCAACGCCTGGCTGGGTGGCGAGACCGGTATCTCTGAAATCACCGTCAACTACACCCCCTGCGGCCACTGCCGTCAGTTCATGAACGAGCTGAGCACCGCCAAAATCCTGAAAGTCTCTCTGCCCGATGACCTGAGCGCCCTGCAATCCTTCCTGCCCCACTCGTTTGGGCCGGCAGATCTCGACATCACGGATGCGCTGATGAGCCCGCAGGATCACGCAGAGCTTGAGCTTCAAAGCGAAGACCCACTGTGGCAGGCTGCGCTGGCCGCCGCCCGTCAAAGCTACGCCCCCTACAGTCAGGGCTATGCTGCAGTGGCGCTGCAATTTGCCGATGGCCGCATCTTCTCTGGCCGCTACGCCGAGAACGCCGCCTTCAACCCCAGCCTGCCACCGATGCAGATGGCCTGCGCCCATGCGGTGCTTAACGGCGAAGATCTCGCCACCATCCGCCGCGCCGTGCTGCTGGAGAATAAAAACGGCCAGATCAGCCAGCGTGACTCCGCCCAGTCCACCCTCAAGGCGCTGGGCTCCGTCGAGCTGGAGTATCAGGCGGTCTGACCCAGTTTGCTTCGATAAACGAAAGCCCCCGCACCTTGGTGCGGGGGCTTTTTACTTGGCCGTTTAATCGGGGGCAGCCCTCGACCTCACTGCTTGGCGCGGTTGATCACCACATCTAACCGGTTGCTGATCAGACAGGTTTTAGCCGCGCCGTGAAGTGGCGCAGCAGCGGCGGCTCGTAGTCAAAGGTGAGCCCCCGAATGTCGCTGGCCCGCGCTTTCACCGCGATCAGGCAGTCGGCCACATAGTCCATGTGATCCCGGGTGTAGACCCGGCGCGGAATGGTGAGACGCAGCAGCTCGAAGTCCGCCGCCTCCTGCTTGCCGGTGGCGGGATCGCGCCCCAGCAGCAGGGAGCCAATCTCCACCCCGCGCACGCCCCCTTCCAGATAGAGCTCGCAAGCGAGCGCATGGGCGGGAAACTGCTCGGCCGGAATATGGGGCAGCAGCTTTTTGGCATCGACAAACACCGCATGGCCGCCGGTGGGGGTCTGGATGGGGATCCCAGCCTCAGCCAGCCGCTCACCCAGATAAGCCACCTGACTGATGCGATAGGTGAGATACTCCTCATCCATCCCCTCACGCAGGCCGATGGCAAGCGCGGCCATGTCCCGGCCGGCAAGGCCACCGTAGGTGACAAACCCCTCCATCGCCACGCAGCGCACCTGCACAGCACGGAACAGGTCGAGATCCTCTTTAAAGCAGCAAAGCCCGCCGATATTGACCAGCCCGTCCTTCTTGGCCGACATGGTGAAGATGTCCCCCAGCGCAAACATCTGGCGCACTATCTCCTTGATGCTGCACTTCGCATAAGCCGGATCCCGCTCCTTGATAAACCAGGCGTTCTCGGCAAAACGGGCGGCGTCGATCACCATCGGAATATGGTGGCGACGGGCCAGCTCGGAGACCGCCTCCATATTGGCCATGGAGACCGGCTGACCACCGGCGCTGTTGCAGGTCACCGTGATGATGACACCGGCCACGTTGTCGGCCCCCAGGGTTTCGATGGTGTCGCTCAGGCGAGGGAGATCAAAATCCCCCTTCCAGGCATAAGGGGCCGTGGTGTCGAGGGCTTTCGGGGTAAGCAGGTTGATAGCCCGCGCGCCAGCCAACTCCACGTGGGCCTTGGTGGTGTCAAAGTGGTAGTTGGAGATAAACACCGGCGCCTTGCCCTTGCAGCGCTTGACCAGCTCGGGGAAGAGGATCTGCTCGGCCCCGCGCCCCTGGTGGGTGGGCATCACATGCCGGTAACCAAAAATGTCGCGCACCGTGCGCTCCAGCTCGACGAAGTTGCGGCTGCCCGCATAGGCCTCATCCCCCATCATGATGCCGGCCCACTGACGATCGGACATGGCACCAGTGCCGCTGTCGGTCAGCAGATCGATATAGACATCCTCGGCCAGCAGCAGGAAGGGATTCCAGCCAGCGGCCTCGAGGGCGGCGCGGCGCTCGGCGCCAGTGGTCTGTTTGATGGGCTCGACCATCTTGATACGAAACGGCTCGGGTATACGACGCATAAAAGACTCCTCACCGGCGCTGGGCCAGTGTATTTGAAATCGGGATTGGCAAAGAGGCCGGGGCGATCAGAGTCGTCCAGCTGACAAATTCAAACGGCGGGTGCCGCCAATCAGCGGTGAGGAAAGTCGAAGGTGAGAATGGGATCCCGGGTATACCAGTGGGCGAGCAGGCAAGCTGCCCGGGGCGTAGCTGTCATGATTGGCATCACTCCCCTCCATATCGGTTGTAGACAGTCGGTGGCCAACAAGATCCATTGATAGATGCTGCCAACAGGCAGCCTCGCCACGTTAACGGCTGGTTAATTTGCAAACAAGGAGTGCACCGACGGGCTGTGCGCCCGCTCACAAAGTGCGCATCTGCGCGGCAAACTGACAGCGAGGTTGATCCGCCCGCCCCCCCCGGTTCGTTATTCTCCCTACCGACACGCCACATCCCCCCATCAGCCAGGGCCGGAAGCCATCATGCATCGCAAACCCCATCTGCCCGAGAAGATCTGCCCCGTCTGCCAGCGCCCCTTCAGCTGGCGACGCAAGTGGGCGCGCAGTTGGGAGGAAGTTCGCTACTGCAGCGAGCGCTGTCGCCACGCTCGTCACAACAGCCAGCAACCTGTGGGAGAGCGAGTCTGATGGAGCTGCGTCTTGTTCTTGGCGATCAGCTGAACGCCGGTCACAGCTGGTTTCGCGCCCCGGATCCGGCAATCTGCTATCTGATGGCGGAGCTGCGCCAAGAGACCGACTACTGCCGCCACCATCGCCAGAAGGTGCTGGCCTTCTTTGCCGCCATGCGCGCCTTCGCGGCGGCCCTCACCCAGGCGGGCCACCGCGTCTGTTACCTGACCCTTGATGAGAGTGCCCGCTGGCCCGACTTGCCCGGCTTGCTGGAGGCTCAGCTCGCAGCACATCAGGCCGACAGCTTTGCCTGGCAGAGCCCGGACGAGTGGCGCCTCGCCAGCCAGTTGAAAAGCTGGGCGGCGGGCCTTGCCATACCTGCCACCGAGGTGGAGAGCGAGCATTTTCTCACCCCCCGTGATGGCTGGCAGCACAACCCCCACAGCCGGATGGAGTTCTTCTACCGCGCCCTGCGAAAGCAATATCAAGTGCTGCTCGATGAGCGCGGCCAACCTCTTGGCGGACGCTGGAATTTTGATGAGGAGAACCGCGCCAAGCTGCCGGATCGCCAGCCGATCCCGGCCCCCCTCACCTTTGCCAACGAGGTCAGCGAGATTGATGCCATGCTGACCCGCCACGGAGTCAGCACCATCGGCGAGGCGGATGCCAGCCAACTGCCGTGGCCCATCACAAGGCGTCAGAGTCGCGAGCTGCTGGCCCATTTTCTGGCGCACTGCCTGCCCCACTTTGGCCGCTATCAGGATGCCCTGAGCGAGCGGGGCTGGAGCCTGTTTCACAGCCGTTTGTCGTTTTCCCTCAACAGCAAGATGCTCCATCCGCTTGAGGTGATCCGCGCCGCAGAAGCCCACTGGCAGGCCAATCAGGCCACCATCACGTTGGCGCAGGTGGAGGGTTTTATCCGCCAGATCCTCGGCTGGCGCGAGTTTGTCCGCGCCCTCTACTGGGAGAAGATGCCCGACTATAAGCAGACCAATTTTCTCGGGGCCAACCGGCCACTGCCTGGCTTCTTCTGGAATGGAGAAACCAGGATGGCCTGCGTGCGCCACGCCATCAACCAATCCCTTGAGCACGGTTACGCCCACCATATCCAGCGGCTGATGGTGACCGGCAACTTTGCCCTGCTGGCGGGGATTGACCCCGATGAGGTGGATCAGTGGTATCTCGGTATCTATGTGGATGCCATCGAGTGGGTGGAGCTGCCCAACACCCGCGGCATGAGCCAGTTTGCCGATGGCGGCCTGATGGGCAGCAAGCCCTACGCCAGCAGCGGCGCCTATCTCGAGCGGATGGGCCACTACTGCAAGGGGTGCCACTATCAGGTCAAAGCCCGCCACGGCGACGGAAGTTGCCCCTTCAACAGCCTCTACTGGCACTTTCTTTGGCGCAATCGGGACAAACTGGGCGGCAATCCCCGCCTCGCCCTCCCCTATGCCAACTGGGATGGCCAAGCCGCCGAACAACAGCAGGCCATTCTGGCGACGGCAGAGCAGTACCTGATCCAGCTGGAGCAGCTGTAAGCGGGCCATGCCCCCTGACACATCCCCCTGACAGCAGCACAGCGATTTACGCTGGCAATCAGGCGCGTCATCGCACCAAACACCACCCCGTGACTGGCAGGCAGACGGAGATCCCAATCCTGCGCAGAGCGGTTGAATATCCTGTGGCGGCTGATTATGGTGGTGGCCACATCAAGGTTTCCATCAACCAAACATCAGAAAAACGAGTCTAAGGAAAGACGATATGGAGATAGTGGTTCTCGGTGGCGGCGTGATCGGGGTAACCAGCGCCTGGTATCTGGCCAAAGCGGGTCACAAGGTGACCCTGCTGGAGCGACAAGGGGGCGTCGCCCTTGAAACCAGCCATGCCAACGCCGGGCAGATATCCCCGGGCTATGCAGCCCCCTGGGCAGCTCCCGGCATCCCGCTCAAGGCGGCCAAATGGATGCTGCAAAAGCATGCCCCCTTCACCGTGCGCCCCACTGCTGATCCCTTCCAGCTGCGCTGGATGCTGAAGATGCTCGCCAACTGCACCCCGACCGCCTATGCCACCAACAAGGGGCGCATGGTGCGTCTGGCCGAATACAGCCGCGACTGCATGAAGGCACTGCGCGACGAGCTGAACATCGATTACGAAGGACGCCAACTCGGCACCCTGCAACTGTTTAGAAGCCAGTCCCAGCTCGATGCCAGTCAGCGCGATATCGAGGTGCTGGAGGAATACGGCGTCCCCTACCAGTCGCTGGATGCCAGCGGCTGCGAAGCGGCAGAGCCTGCTCTGGCGCGGGTGCGCGGCAAAATCGTCGGCGGCTTGCGTCTGCCCGGCGACGAGACCGGCGACTGCTTCCGCTTCACCAAAGCCCTTGCCCTTGAAGCCGAGAAGCTCGGGGTCAAGTTCGTCTTCAACTGCGACATCGACGAGATTGAGCAAGCCCGCGGCCGCGCCGTGGCGGTGCGGGCGGGCGAGCAGCGCTATCGCGCCGATGCCATCGTCTGTGCGCTTGGCAGCTATGCCACCGGCTTTTTGCGGCCGCTGCTGCGCCCGCTCGGGCTGGAGCTGCCGGTCTATCCGGTCAAGGGCTACTCCCTCACCCTGCCAATGATCAACGCCGAGGCCGCGCCGCGCAGTACCGTGCTCGACGAGACCTACAAGGTGGCCATCACCCGTTTTGACGAGCGGATCCGGGTCGGCGGCATGGCGGAGCTGTCGGGCTACAACCTTGCCCTCAACCCCAGACGCCACGACACCTTGGCGATGGTGGTGGGGGATCTCTTCCCCGAGGGGGGCGATATCAGTCAGGCAGAGTTCTGGACCGGGCTGCGCCCCATGACGCCGGACGGCACCCCGCTGGTGGGGCCGAGCCCCATTCCCGGTCTCTGGCTCAATACCGGCCACGGTACCCTGGGCTGGACCATGGCGGCCGGTTCGGGTCAGCTGTTGTGCGATCTTATCAGCGGCAGCGAGCCCGCCATCAGCGATGAAGGGTTGACTCTGGCGCGCTACGCCTAAGCGCCCACGCGGTCGGGCTGTTTCCCCCCTTTTATTGACAGGCCACCGCCATAAGCGGTGGCCTTTTCATCATTACTGCGCCCCGTTTTGTCCCCCGCTCCGCCGTTGCCGCTTATTGCAGCGAACGGCACAGAATATTGCGCAATTCGACTTGCGCCCGCCGTCACAATCCGTAATGTGGATAGACGCATTTTTCGCAGCGCATATTTTTTAAATGGCTTGTAAAGACCTTGTAAATGGCCTTCGCCAGCAGGGACGCAGGCGTGCAACACCCCTTTCATTAGCAGCAATCCAGGGTAGGACATTATGAAAAAAGTAGGTTTGGTCGGTTGGCGTGGCATGGTGGGATCGGTTCTGATGAGCCGGATGCAGGAAGAGCAGGATTTCGCCCATATTCAACCCACCTTCTTCACCACCTCCCAGGCCGGTGAGGCCGCCCCCAACTTCGGCGTCGATGCCGGTACTCTGCAGGACGCCTTCGATATCGAGGCGCTGGCCAAGCAGGATATCATCATCACCGCCCAAGGCGGCGACTACACCAAGGATGTCTATCCGCGCCTGCAAGCCGCCGGCTGGCAGGGTTACTGGATTGACGCCGCCTCCGCCCTGCGGATGGAGAAAGACGCCGTCATCATTCTGGATCCGGTCAACGGCGACGTCATCGAGCATGCACTGAACAACGGCATCAAGACCTTCGTTGGCGGCAACTGCACCGTCAGCCTGATGCTGCTGGCCCTAGGTGGCCTGTTCAAGGCCGATCTGGTGGAGTGGGTCAGCGTGGCCACCTATCAAGCCGCCTCCGGTGGTGGTGCCCGCCATATGCGCGAGCTGGTCACCCAGATGGGGATGCTGCGTGACGAAGTGGCGGTCGAGCTGGCCGACCCTGCCTCCGCCATTCTCGACATCGAGCGCAAGATCACCGAGAAGACCCGTTCCGGCACCCTGCCGGTGGACAACTTCGGCGTGCCGCTGGCCGGTGGCCTTATCCCCTGGATTGACACCAAGCTCGACAACGGCCAGAGCCGTGAAGAGTGGAAGGGTCAGGCTGAAACCAACAAGATTTTGGGTATCGAGAATGCCGTCATTCCGGTAGATGGTCTCTGCGTGCGGATCGGCGCCCTGCGCTGCCACAGCCAGGCGTTCACCATCAAGCTGAAAAAGGATGTGCCGCTGGCTGAGATCGAAGCCCTGCTGGCTGCCCACAACGACTGGGTAAAAGTGATCCCCAACGATCGCGACATCACCGCCCGCGAGCTGACTCCGGCGGCCGTTACCGGCACCCTCAGCATTCCGGTGGGCCGTCTGCGCAAGCTCAATATGGGCCCGGAGTATCTGGCCGCCTTTACCGTGGGTGACCAGCTGCTGTGGGGCGCCGCCGAGCCGCTGCGCCGCATGCTGCGTATCCTGCTGGCGCGCTAATTCGCCACAGCAGCAGATACAACAAGGGCGGGGAGTCACACTCCCCGCCCTTTTTATTGGCTGTTTTTATAAGCCCTTTAGCAGGCTCTCACTCTTGCTGTTACTTAAGCAAAATACGCTGACAGCCGCTGTAGATCTCGGCCCGTCCGGGGCGGCAAAAGCCCACCAGGGTGAGCCCCGTCTGCTCGGCCCGCTCGACCGCAAGCTCGGTAGCAGCCGAGATGGCGAGCAAGATCTCGACCCCGGCGCTGGCGCACTTTTGCACCATCTCGAAACTGGCGCGGCTGGTCACCAGAATGGCACCGTCACGGCGGCCAGCGCGGCACAGATGGCCCACCAGCTTGTCCAGCGCAATATGGCGTCCCACATCCTCGCGGATGGCAAGAATATTGCCCTCACCATCCAGATGCACTGCCGCATGGGTAGCGCCGGTGCGCTGACCCAACAGCTGGAGCGGACGCAGCGCGCTCAGCACCTTGTCGATATGCCCTACCGCCAGACGCTGGCTGTCGGGCAAGCTTGGTTGGGTGCGGATCACCTGCTCCAGACTCTCGCTGCCGCAGATGCCGCAACCGGTGCGCCCCGCCAGGGTGCGCCGCTTCTCTTTGAGGCGATGGACGCAGCGATTGGCCAACGTGATATGCAGTTCAATCCCCTGACAGCCGTCAATTTGCTCGATGTCGTGGATATCGAGCAGGCTGTCGATGATCCCCTCGGAGAGCGAGAAGCCGATGGCAAAATCCTCCAGATCGGAGGCCGAGCACATCATCACGCTGTGGGCGATGCCGTTGTAGACCAGCGCCACCGGCGTTTCGGAGGGGAGCTCCATCTCGCTGTCGCAGGTCAAGGTATCGGCGCGGTAGTGCACCACCTCGCGATGGATAGCGCAGCGTGCCAACTCGTTCTGTTCGCTCTGTTCTCTCTGCTCGTTGTGTTCTCTCTGCTCGCCCCGCGCCTCAAGCTCTATGACCTCTCTCATGGTGCGACCCCGTCAATGATTTCGGGATCCCGGGCCGAAATGCCGAGCCGCTTCATCTTGGAGAGCAAGGTCGTGCGCTTCATGCCGAGACGGTTGGCCGCCCCCCGCTCGCCAGCGACTATGCCATTGCAGTCGCGCAGGGCGGCGATGATCGCCTCGCGCTCATCCTCCGGCCCCTCGGCAAAGAGCGGTGTGGCGGGCTCGTCATAAACCAGGGTCTCAATCTTGTGGTAGCCCTTGAGGGGCATCAGCTCCTCCGGCGAGAGGTTGAGCACGTGACCGCGGGTCATCACCACGGCCCGCTCGATGACGTTCTCCAGCTCGCGGATATTGCCGTACCACGGCAGCGACACCAGCATCTTCATCGCATCGGCGGGGATTGCAGTGATGGTGCGGCGCATCCGCTTGGCAATCTTTCTGACGAAGAAGTTGACCAAGAGCGGAATATCCTCGCGCCGCTCGCGCAGGGGCGGCAGCTCGATGGGAAAGACATTTAGGCGATAGTAGAGGTCACTGCGAAAGCGCTTGTTCTTGACCATGGAGAGCAGATCGCAGTTGGTGGCGGCCACCAGCCGCACATCCACCGCGATGGGGTTGCTGTTGCCGACCCGCTCCAGCTCGTGCTCCTGCAATACCCGCAAGAGTTTGGGCTGCAAATCCAGCGGCATATCCCCCACTTCGTCGAGGAACAGGGTGCCCTTGTGGGCACGCTCGAAGCGGCCGATGCGCTGGGTCAGGGCGCCGGTAAAGGCCCCCTTCTCGTGGCCAAACAGATCGCTCTCGATAAGGCCGGTCGGGATGGCGGCGCAGTTCACCTTCACCATCTCGTGATCGTGGCGGGCACTCAGGGCATGAATGGCCTGGGCGATCAGCTCCTTGCCGGTGCCGGTCTCGCCGAGGATCAGCACGGTGCTGTCGCTCTCGGCCACCAGCCGCACCTTCTCCAGCACGTTCGCCATCACCGCGCTCTGGTAGATGATGTGGGGGAACTCACCCTGCATCTGCGGCTCGTTGATGCGAATGGTCTTCTCTTTGGCACCGTTGGTGTTGGAGATCTCCTGCTGCGCCTGCACGTTGTTCATGGCAATGGCCGTGCGCGCCGCCACCTGCTCCAGCAGGGAGATATCGATATCGGCGAAGAAGTTGGCCTCTGGATGAGAGAGGATCAGCACCCCCAGCAGATTGCCCTGATAGCGCAGCGGCAAAATGCAGGAGCTGTCGGCATCGGGGGGCAGGATCTGGGAGGTAAAGCGGCAGCTCGACTGGCAGCCGTGGCCCTGCTCGCGGTAAACGAAGAAGGGCTCGCTGTGGCGCAGCGCCCCCTGCAGGCAGTTCTTCTCAAAACACGAATGATCGATGATCCCCGGCTGCTCGCTCTGCTGTTGATTGACCAGATAGCTCTTGAAGCTGTCGGAGGTGGCGTTGTACTCGGCCAGACAGAGGCTGCTGATGCCAAAGTGGTGGTGCAGGATGGCAAACAGGCTCTTGGGCAGCTCGGCGATGCGCACCAGCTTGATCACCGCATTGGTCACATCCACCAGAATTTTGCAGCTGTCGCGCTCAAGGCGCAGGGAGTTGGCCTGCTCCAGAGTGCGCTCCTTGTCCTGCACGTTCTCCAGCGCAATGGCGATGATGGCGGCCAGCTGGGTCAGCTTGGCCAAGGTCTCCATAGTGAAGCTGTCGAGGCGGGTATTGATGAACTCGACCCCGCCCAGATGGCTGCGGGCGGTGGTGATGGGGAGCTGGCAGTAAGAGCGCAGCCCCTCATAAATCCCTTCGGCAGCAAGGGGGGCGCAGCGGTTGGCAAAACGGGCGGCAGGCAGGATGATCGCCTGCTCGGTACCATCAGTGGGAGCGTGCAGGTCTGCCTTGCGGCAGACAAGGTGCTTTGGGCCGCTCTCTCCCATATAACAGAAAGTGGCCTCCTCGCCGGAGCCCCGGTTGAGGATCAGGTTGACCCGGGTTACGCCGCCAAAGCCGGCATCTATCTTGTTGAGTTTGTGGATAAAGTCATCGAGCGTCACGGCCGACAGGAGGGATTTGGAGAGCAGGAGGAAACCGTCGTCCCAGATGGGAGAGATCTCGTCCAGGGGGATGGCACTCACAGTAAGCATTGCGGCCTCACGTTATATCAATTTCAGTCACCAGTCAGGCTGTCCATGCCATCGCATCGCGACACAAGCGTTTCACCAGAATTAATAGCCGCAGCGCACTATCCACGCTGCCAAAAGGAAGGCGGTGACGACACTTGTCGCATGTTGCAATTCCACCGTTGTTATTAACGAACGATAACAAAAAATAACATTGTCATCGGGTGATTATTATTGGAATGGCGACTCATCATAGATGAGCTCAAATTTCATTACAATCCGATTTAATATATCTGGTTGCCATATTCAGGCAATAATTACATCGCGGATTGAATAATGGATTGGTGGCCGCACAAGGGGCCATTGTCAACTGTCAGATCTCGCTGTTGCCTCCCCTTTGCTGTGCAATAAAGGCATCATTCGAAACACCGCTCGGTGGTCACTCACGAGGTGACAAGACGGGTGTGGCAGCACTTCAAACCGCCCAGAATAAAGAGCGCGGAGAAGCCCTGAAAGGCGAGCAGCAGCCAGCTGGCGTTGTCGGCAAGCTCAACCGAGACGCACTGGTGAGTGAGGTAGACCAGCAGGGTGATCACCCCCAGCAGCAGGCAGTTGATCAAGGTAGTGGAGATAAACCCGATCAGCCAGGCACTGGAAATACTCAAGGCGGAAAATACGCTGCCCATGGCAAGTCGTGCTGCCATAAAACAGCCGAAAAAACCGAAGCCGAGCAGAAATATCATCTCGTCGCGCCAAATATAGCAACCTATTCCCAGCAATATCGCCGCCAGATAGGTGCCAATATAGAAAAGTCCGAATAAGCGACCAATTTCATGTTGCATCATTTATCCCCTGTTTTTGGGTAATAAAAGGGTGCCCGACTCGATAAATCCGAGTCGGGTTCCCTTATTTGTGCAGAACGTCCTTTTTTAGGGCGGGTCAGCCTTTGGCTGCGCTGCGCAATTTCGCCTTGAGCGCGCTGTATTCAGTCTGGACGTACACTTCCGCCTCAGGCTGATTGTCGATGCGCTCGATCTTCACCGCGCAGTACTTGTACTCCGGCGTGTGGGAGACGGGATCGACGTGCTCGATGGTGAGCTCGTTACAGGCCCCGATCCACCACTGGTAGGTCATGTAGACCACCCCGGCGTTGACCCGATCGTTGTAGTTGGCCCGGGTGATCACCTTGCCACGGCGCGACGAGATCCAGACCAGCGCCTGATCCTTCACCCCGAGCTTTTTGGCATCGCTCGGGTGGATCTGCACATAGCCCGGCTCATCGGCCAGGGTCTGCAGCGCCGAACAGTTGCCGGTCATGGAGCGGCAGGAGTAGTGACCCACCTCGCGCACGGTGGAGAGCACCAGCGGGTACTCGGCACAGGGCTGCTCCAGCGGCGGCCGCCACTCGGAGGCAATCAGCTGACCCTTGCCGCTCGGGGTGGTGAACACATTCCCCTCGAACAGAGTGCTGGTGCCCGGGTGATCCTCGGTCGGGCAAGGCCACTGCACGCTCTTGAGATCGGCCATCTTGTCGTAGCTGACCCCGGCATAGAGCGGGCAGAGCGCACGCATCTCATCCCAGATCTCTTCGGTGTTGTGGTACTCCATGGGATACCCCATGGCGGTCGCCATCAACGAGAAGATGGCCCAGTCCGGTTTCACGTTCTCGGGGGGCGTCACCGCCTTGTAGAAGCGCTGGAAGCCGCGATCCGCCGAGCTGTAGACCCCTTCATGCTCGCCCCAACTGGTGGCGGGCAGAATGACGTCGGCCATCTCGGCAGTCTGGGTCATGAAGATATCCTGCACGATCACCAGCTCCATCCCCGCCAGAGTGCGGCGGAACTGACCCAAGTCAGCTTCGGTCTGGGCCGGATCTTCACCAAAGATGTAGAAGGCCTTGCACTTGCCCTCCTCCACCTTGTGGCCAAGCTCGGTCAGACGATAGCCGGGCTTTTGAGAGAGGGATTCCACGCCCCACGCCTTGGCGAACTTGGCGCTGATGGCGGGATCGGCCACCGACTGATAACCCGGGAACTGGTGGGGCAGCATCCCCATGTCACAGGTGCCCTGCACGTTGTTCTGACCGCGAACAGGCCCGCAACCGGTGCCACGGCGACCAAAGTTGCCGGTCAGCAGCGCCAGACCCGCCAGCCCCTTGACCACGTCCACCGCCTGACCGTACTGGGTCACCCCCATGCCCCACAGGATCATGGACGCAGGCGACTCGGCATAGGTGCGAATAGCGGCGCGGATATCGGCGGCTTTGAGGCCAGTGATCCCCTCCACATATTCCGGGGTGTACTTGGCCACCGTCGCCTTGAAGGTCTCGAACCCTTCGGTGTAGTTGGCGACAAATGCCTTGTTGTAGAGCCCTTCATTGATCAACACGTTGGCGAAGGCGTTAACCAGCGCCATGTTGGAACCGTTTTTGAGCGGCAGCCACTGATCGGCGATGCGGGCGGTCTCCACCATACGGGGATCACACACAATCACCTTGGCCCCGTTTGCCTTCGCCTTGAGGATATGGCGGGCGACGATGGGGTGAGAGTCAGCAGCGTTGTAACCAAACACCAGCAGGCACTTGGTCTCTTGAATTTCGGGAATGGCGTTGCTCATGGCGCCGTTGCCTACAGTTGTCTCCAGACCGGAGACTGAGGGTGCGTGTCACACCCTCGCGCAGTGGTCGACGTTGTTCGTCCCAATCACCGCACGGGCAAATTTCTGCATCACATAGTTGGCTTCATTGCCGGGGCCACGGGCAGAGCCGGTGGTCATGATGGCGTCCGGGCCATATTTCGCCTTGATGGCGGAGAGACGGCTGCTGGCGAACTCGATCGCTTCATCCCAGGAGACTGCCTCGAACTTGCCACCGCGCTCGCGGCGGATCATCGGGCTCTTGAGACGGGGGGTCAGCAGGTTGGTGTCGTTCAAAAAATCCCAACCGTAATAGCCCTTGAGGCAGAGTTGCCCCTCGTTGGTCCGGCCGTTGGCGCCTTCGGCCCCCACCACCTTGTCGTTTTCAACCAGCAGGTTGATTTTGCAACCGGTGCCGCAATAGGGGCACACGGTAATGACTTTTTTCATGACTCACACTCTTGTTTGTTAACGAAAAACGGCTCGGCAAGCCCGCTCATACCCGCGCCGGCATCGCCAGCAGTGCCTCGGCACTGGCCAGCTGCTTCTGCCGGTTCAGGTTTTCAAGATGCTCCGGCGTGACCAGCCGCAGCGCCTGGGTCGGACACACCTCGACACAGGCCGGGCCCGCCTCGCGGTGACGGCAGAGATCGCACTTGAGCGCCTGCGCCTTGGTCTGCGGCCGCTTGAAGAGCGAATCGGCAGCGGGTGCCACCTCTTTGAGCACCACCGCCATGGCGCCGTAAGGACAAGCCACCACGCAGGACTTGCAGCCGATGCAGCGCTCCTGCAACACCTTGACGCAACCATCCTCGCTGACGATGGCATTGTTCGGGCAGGCCATGGCGCACGGCTTGTCTTCACACTGGCGACAGAGCACCGGCGTGGTCACCTTGCTGCCCACGATCACCTTCAGGCGCGGCTGAAAGTAGCTGTCCTTGGAGACCAGATGTCCATCCTCGATGGCAAGATGCAGGCCGCCCTCCCGCTCAAGGGTCCCGCTGCAAGACCCTGACTGGTGTGAAACGGCGCAGGCCACCTCACAGGTACGACACCCAATACAGAGACTGGGATCTGCAATCACGAAGCTGTTCATAGAGAGGGATCCTAAATGGTTCGTTACACCGGGCCGCCCGCCGACAGGCAAAGAGGCGGCCAGCCCCCCACAAAGCATTTATCAGACCAAAACGGGCCAAGGGTGCGATAAAAATTCACAACCATATGAAAATAAAGGAGTAATCGGCAAGAGTGGCTTGCTGTTTACCACTACTGACGAGGGTGACGACGGGGTGGGAAGTGTGATCGACACGACAAAAGTGACGAGCTCGACACCGGCTGACCAACCCCTGCCCCAGCCGCATAATGAGCAGTTCGAAGACGCTTGCAGCCAGGACCGGCCGCCCCAAACCGGACAAGCGGAGGAACGAAATCCCGGGAGAAAAACCATACCAAGGGCCCAAAATGGGCAGTGCAGCATGCAAAAACGGCTTGGGGCGGTGGCCAGGTTGTTTGGTTTTGCTATCAAACTGGCAGGCAATCATTAAGTCAAACCGAACAGAAATGAGCCACTTATTGACTGATTTGTTGAGCCAGAGCCGGTTTTAAGCCCCTGCCCCTTCAGTTTTCTCTCCCTCCGGTTAATATGTGCCACTTGGCAACCAGCTCCGTTGGGGTCGTTTTCATGCTGATAATCGACAAGGTCGCACAAAATAAGCGAGAACTGGGAACTTTGAACATGCCAAGATGAAAACTAAAAGCCAAAGATGGCCTAAGAAAGAAATTAAGATAACAGCATGTTTTGCGATAAATGTGCGCTTTGATGGTGGTAAATATAAATATGCATATGGTTATCTTGATAGGAATCATAATTTCGAGCGCTGTAACTCTCGGACTGATAAGTAGACACAGATATCAAATTAGACATTTTTTAAATGTCGTTGGCTCAGGCAAGTTTATAGCATTCCTATTAATTTCAGCTATTTTATTATGGCTATCTATAAAGTCACCAAATGGTTACCTAAGCATTATTTTACCCACGCTGCTGGGTTTGTTTCTCAATGGTGTCGTATTTACAATATTTATTGACTATCAAAGAGAGCGGGCGAAAGAGCTCGACACTTTAGATAAGCTAGACTTATTAGATGAAGTCCTTGGCAATACCATTTATTATTTTCAGGGATTATCTGGTGTAGATTTTACATCTTACAGGGGAACAGCTAAATCATTACACTCAGTAAGCTATGAAACTACGATAAAAATCAGAGATTATTATCGCCCCCCATTAAACAAGCAGCAAATTATTGACACTATGGATTTCTATCCAAGTTTGAGCAAAATCCTTACCAATCATTATGAGATATATAAATCACTTTTACCTGTAACTTATTCAGCAGATAAGTTATTGGCAAGATATTGGACTGAAGTCACTTTTTCATTGGAGAAAGTGTTACATGTCCTCTCTAATAACTACAATATCAAAGCAGTAGAAAATAATGTAAAACTACCAGTGGAAGTATATTCATATTACATCGCAAGTTACTTTGATGCTGTAATTAGCTTCTATGATTACAAAAATCAATGTCGCGAATATAAAGCATGCAAAGCTAAATAATTAAAATCTACGCCGCTACATATTAATGTAGTTCCGTAGGGTGCAATAAGCGCAGCGCATTGCACCTCTTGCTTCTTTCAATATTTGGTGCAATTAACTTCGTTCATTGCCCCCTACAATTACATTTTAATGGAGTAATATTTAATGAATATAAAAATCCATAATGAACATAAAGATGAAATATTCAATTTACTTGTTGATAACCTTAGACAATTTAACTTTGATAAAATGGGTGAGGAGCGCTCCCAACCTTTAATTGTTGCCATTCATGACGATAATGACGAAGTTGTCGGTGGCATTGCCGGACGTACTATTTATCATCAACTGTTGATCGAGGTGCTTTGGGTACACAATGACAAGAGAGGACAGGGGCTTGGCATTCAATTAATGGAGGTCGCTGAACGCGAGGCAAAAAAACGGGGATGTATCGCTGCTCAAGTCGACACCCTCTCATTTCAGGCACCCAAATTTTATGAAAAAATGGGATTTAAAATAGTCGGTAAAGTGAGCGGCGTTAACAATAGTCCTGACCGTTACTTTTTATTGAAACATTATCATGGAACATAATTCGAACCGTAGGGTGCAATAAGCGCTGCGCATTGCACCTCTATAGTTGGTGTTTATAATTGGTGCAATTCACTTTGTTCATTGCACCCTACGACTACGACTGTTGAGTTTGCTGGTAATGCTTGGCGGCCCCTTAAGGGACACGTTAAATTCATGGAGGATAAATGACATCTCGGGAACTACTTGAAAAAGCCGTACACAGCAGCGCTGTTATTCATCAGCCTCATGCGCTAAAAGCCTATTTATCGGCTCACTTTCTTGCGAAGCACCTTGGGCAACCGGAAGCCTTGTGGCAACAAACCGCCAAATTGATTGCCAAGGATGGGTTGCTGGTTTCAACGGTACTTACCGTTAGTGTGCAGCCTGTCGCTTTCTCCGATTTACGCAGACATCGCATTCTGGCGCGTGGTATCTATCCCGCAGCCTATCAGGCTGTTTCCCAATGGCATGCCGAGTGCGGCTTTCAGGATATCTTTAAATTCTATATCGCCAAGGCGGCCAATAAGCCCGAATATTTATCTCATAATGTCACCATTTTGCTTGCGCTTAATGAGGTATACAGCGCCCTTCCTCCCGAGCGGGTGCCTGCATTTTTGAATCGTGTCACGGAGTTTGTCACCGCTACCTTCCCTAATGAAGAAAATAGAGAGCGCTGTGAGGCGATCACAGTTGGAGAACCGGGATCATTGGAGGATCTATTGCATTCCTGCTTGCAGCAGCCCGGCTTTTTTGGCCATAACCTTATCACCCTTGCTTGGATAGATCGCTGCAAAACCTCGTTATCTGATGCTCAATATAATGCCATGTTGGGCAATCTCAATTTACAAGCCGTCAGTCCCCTTGAAGATCCGGAGGATGAACTGGATGTAAACTTGTGGAACTCGTGCGCAACCCATCATGATCCAGATGGTTTTATTGAACAAATACGAGCGTTGGTTTTTGATAGCTGCTTTAACCTTCACCAAATTACCTTGGCTGATGCCCTCTGCTTCTTGCAGCAACAATACCCTGAGCATACAACTGAATTAATAAGGGTAGCCAAGTATCACACCATAAAATGTGCTGTAATGAGTTCATAAAAATAACACTGTAGGGTGCAATAAGCGCAACGCATTGCACCTCTTGCCTCTTTTAATATTTGGTGCAATTCACTTCGTTCATTGCACCCTACATTTTCCCCTCCCAAATAAAGACTCCATTGCTACCCAACACCCTCTCCTTTGTCATCCTGCCCGCAATTAATTAGTCACTATTTTATCGTCTGTTTTTCACTCGCCTCGGTAAAAAATAGTGGCCAAACCACTTGCCCAGATAAAACAAACGGTTGCCCGCAGAACGAGTGAATATTTCAATCAACGGCCAATTAATAGCCTTACTCAAAAGGGCGTTTTGATTATTTATACCTGAGCATGAACCCGCAGAGTGTGTGTCATTATAAGCTTAACGACAGATGAACAGACTGTGTCCCATGAAACGCATCTTTATATCCGATTAGCTCCCTTCCCATCGCAATCCTTTGATTTCCCCCGATGTTGTATCCACACATACCTGATGTGTTCGGGGCGATCTGCTGTGGCAAACGTGTAAACATCAAACTGACAAGATGAACTCATGAACTGTGATAAACAACAAGCCATGTCCGGCGTCATGCTGGCGGCGATTGGCGTAGTCTATGGCGATATCGGCACCAGCCCGCTCTATACCTTGCGCGAGTGCCTGTCAGGTCAATTCGGGTTCGGCGTCGAGCCGGCCTCCATTCTCGGCTTTCTCTCGCTGATCTTCTGGCTGCTGATCCTGGTGGTGTCGGTCAAGTACCTCTCCTTTGTGATGCGGGCCGACAACGCCGGCGAGGGTGGCATTCTCACCCTGATGTCGCTGGCGACCCGCAACGCCTCCACCCGCTGGACGCCGCTGCTGATCATCCTCGGCCTGATTGGCGGCAGCTTTTTCTATGGCGAGGTGGTGATCACCCCGGCGATGTCGGTGATGTCAGCCATCGAGGGTCTGAGCATTCTCACCCCCGCCCTCGACCCCTATATCGTCACCCTCTCGGTGCTGGTGCTGACCCTGCTGTTTGCCATCCAGAAACATGGCACTGCCATGGTGGGCAAGCTGTTTGCCCCCATCATGCTGATCTGGTTTATGACGCTGGCGGTGCTGGGGCTTCGCGGCATCATCCACAACCCCGAGGTGCTGGGTGCGCTTAACCCCATCTGGGCGGTGCGCTTCTTTATCCAGTACCAGACTACCTCCTTCTTTGCCCTCGGCGCCGTGGTGCTGGCCATCACAGGGGTGGAGGCGCTCTACGCGGATATGGGCCACTTTGGCAAGAATCCAATTCGCCTCGCCTGGTTTATCGTGGTGCTGCCCTCGCTGGTGCTCAACTACTTCGGGCAGGGGGCGCTGCTGCTGAGTAACCCCGCCGCCATTGCCAACCCCTTCTTCCTGCTCGCGCCGAAATGGGCGCTGGTGCCGCTGCTGCTCTTGGCAACCATGGCGACGGTGATCGCCTCGCAGGCGGTGATCTCCGGGGTCTTTTCCCTGACCCGGCAGGCGGTGCGGCTCGGTTATCTCTCCCCCATTCGCATCGTTCATACCTCCGAGCAGGAGTCCGGCCAGATTTATATTCCGGTCATCAACTGGATGCTCTATATCTCGGTGGTGATCGTCATCATGAGCTTCGAGCACTCCAGCAATCTGGCGGCGGCCTACGGCATCGCCGTAACCGGCACCATGGTGCTTACCTCCATCCTCTCCTGCTCGGTGGCCAAGAACAGCTGGCACTGGAACAAGTATCTGGTGGCCATCCTGTTTGCCGCGCTGCTCTGTATCGACGTGCCGCTGTTTGCCGCCAACCTTGCCAAGATCTTCTCCGGCGGCTGGCTGCCGCTCACCCTGGGCGCGGTGATGTTCACCGTGATGACCAGCTGGAAGAGCGAGCGTTTCCAGCTTATTCGCCGCCTGAACGAGCACGGCAACTCCCTTGAGCCGATGATCGCCTCGCTGGAGAAATCCCCGCCGACCCGGGTGGCCGGCACTGCCGTCTATATGTCGCGGGTGGTCAATGTGATCCCCCATGCGCTGCTGCACAACCTCAAACACAACAAGGTGCTGCACGAGCGGATCATCCTGCTCACCCTGCGGGTGGAGGATGTGCCCTACGTCCACAATGTGCGCCGGGTCTGCATCGAGCAGCTCTCCCCCACCTTCTGGCGGGTAGTGGCAAGCTACGGCTGGCGCGAGACTCCGAACGTGGAGGAGATCTTCCACCGCTGCAACGCCGAGGGGCTCAGTTGCCGGATGATGGAGACCTCGTTCTTTATGGCCCACGAGTCGCTCATCATGAAAGACCGCCCCTGGTATCTCTATCTGCGCGGCAAGCTCTTTATGCTGCTGCAGCGCAACGCCCTGCGCGCCCCGGATCAATTCGAGATCCCGCCCAACCGGGTCATCGAGCTGGGTTCGCAGGTGGATATCTGATGGCGGGTTGATGGCCTCTTGATGGCATAGAAAACGTCAGCAAATAGAGAGGGAGGCATTGGCCTCCCTCTCTTGTTTCCGTTAACCCAGTTACCGGCCCCCTCATCCCCACCCCTTCTCCCGCGAGGGGAGAAGGGGGCAAACCACGGCAAATCGAACCAGCTCATTTCCCCTCTCACAACAACCGTAGGGTGCAACAAGCGCAGCGCCGTGCACCGCGAACATATGTCGGAGCGGTGCAATTCACTGCGTTCATTGCACCCTACTCATGCTGCCTTTTCCGGGGTGACGAACCCTCTTGGCGGCTTCGTCACAAGTGACGAACGTCACAGTTCGACAGCCACATCAGCGCGTTCATCCAACCACACGAATATTTTTATTTATTTAAAAACAGCCACTTAAAACCAATTTCGCTGCAAAAACCATTCTGGCCCGTATCTTGCCAACCTGCCCCTACTTTCTCCGTTCGCGACACGACAAGGTAGGCTATGAACCGCTTCGTTATCGCTGACCCCAAGCTTTGTATCGGCTGTGGCACCTGTATGGCGGCCTGCAGCGAGGTACACAAGGCGCAAGGTTTGCAGCAAGCCCCCCGTTTAACCGTTATGCGACACGAGCAGGCGACCATGCCGGTTCAGTGCCGTCACTGTGACGATGCCCCCTGCATCAAGGTGTGCCCGGTCGAGGCAATTCGCCAGACCGGCGATTGCGTGCAACTCAACGAGTCGCTCTGCATCGGCTGCAATCTCTGCGCCGTGGCCTGCCCCTTTGGCGCTATCCAGAGCGGCGGCAGCCGTCCGGTGGCCGTGGCCACCAGTTACGACACCTATATCCCCTGCTCCATCCGCTCCAGCAACCCCTCCACCTCTGCCGGCCTGCGCTGCTTTGGCGAGGATCTGCTGAGCTGGGAGCCGGGCGTGCGCAGCATCGCGGTCAAGTGTGACCTGTGCGAGTTTCGCGCCGAAGGCCCCGCCTGTGTCGGTGCCTGCCCCTCCCAGGCGCTGAAGCTGGTCAATGACGGCGACACCGAACGCGCCGCCCGTATCCGTCGCCAGCAAGCGGCCGACACCAACCCGCAAGGGGCCTCTGCCTTCTCTGCGCCTGCCACGGCGCTCCCTGCATCCGATTTATCCACCACAGAGGGAGTTCGCTGATGTTGTCCCCCCTTGTAATGGCCACGCTCCTGCTCTTTTTGCTGGGCGCTGCCGCCGGTTTGCTGCTGCAAAAGCTGCCCGCACTGGCCAACCGCCTCAACAGCGGCTTTGCCCTGCTGGGCTCGCTCGCGGGTCTGGTCGCCGCCATCCAGATCTTTGCCCAAGGCGCCCCCGTCGACGGCCAGCTCTGGCTGCTGGGCTCGGTGCACCTCGACATGCTGGCCGCGCTGATGCTGCTGGTGATTAGCACCGTCGGCGTCGCCGTCGCCCTCTACTCCTTTGCCTATATCCGCGAATATCAGGGCAAGGGGGATGTGGCCATCGGCGCGCTGATGAACCTCTTCCTCTTTGCCATGGTGGGCATGGTGCTGGCCGACAACGCGCTCGGTTTCTTGCTCTGCTACGAGCTGGTGACCCTCACCACCTACTGGCTGGTCAAGACCAACCCCGAGGCCGCCAAACAGAGCCGGCTTTACTTGGTGATGAACCATATCGGCATGGCGCTGGTGCTGATCGCCTTCTGGCTGCTCTGCCGCGAATCTGGCTCGCTGGAGTTCGCCGCGCTGCGCGAGCACCATCTGGCGGGCGCATTGGCCTCGCTGGTGTTCCTGCTCAGCTTCTGCGGTTTTGGCCTGCGCGCCGGTTTCGTACCGCTGCACGGCTGGCTGCCGGTGGCCGAGCCCGTTGCACCCTCCCATATCTCGGCGCTGATGTCCGGCGTCATGGTGAAGCTGGGTCTCTTTGGCATCTTGCGGGTCAGCATCGATTTTCTCGGCGCCAGCCAGCTCTGGTGGGGCTATGTGGTGCTGATCTTCGGTGCCTGCTCGGCAGTGCTCGGGGTGCTGTTTGCGCTGGCCGAGCACGACCTCAAGCGGCTGCTCGCCTACCACACGGTGGAGAACATCGGCATCATCCTGATGGGGATGGGCATCGGCATGATCGGCATCGCCAACCAGCAACCGGCACTGGTGGTGCTGGGGCTGCTCGGTGCCCTCTATCACCTGCTCAACCACGCCATCTTCAAGAGCCTGCTCTTTATGGGCACCGGCTCTGTGATGTTCCGCCTGCACACTCGTGACATGGACAAGATGGGGGGGCTGGCCAAGCTGATGCCCTGGACTGCTCTGGCGTTCCTCATCGGTGCCATGGCCATCTCGGCGCTGCCGCCGCTCAACGGCTTTGTCAGCGAGTGGTTTATCTATCAGTCGCTCCTTTCCATGACCAAACTCGGCACCTCTGTCGTTGCGCCGCTCGCGGTAGTGATGCTGGCGGTAACCGGCGCCATGGCGGTGATGTGCTTCGTCAAGGTGTATGGCATCTGCTTCTGCGGCGCCCCGCGCAGCGAGAAGGCGAGCCACGCCCGCGAAGTGCCGGGCGCCATGGTGGCAGGCACCCTGCTGCTGGCTGCGGTCTGTCTGGTGCTGGGTCTGGGCGCCCCCTGGATTGCCCCCCATATCGCCAGCTATGGCCAAGCCTTGGTAAGCGGCCAGATGAACGTGGCCACTGGAGCCACCCTGCTGCCGCTCGACAGCTCACAAGCGATCCTCTCCCCGCCCGTTATCGCCATCACCTTGCTGGGGCTGTTCCTGATCCCGTTGCTGGTACTGGCCATCTTCAAGGGGCCCAAGCTGGGTCGTCGTCACGCCGGCACGCCGTGGGCCTGTGGTTACGCCTACGAGGAGCGCATGAGCCTCACCTCGGGCGGTGTCACCCACACCTTGCGCCAACTCTGCGCGCCGCTCTATCGCAAGCAGCCGCAGCTCGATCTGGCCAGCGCCCTGCACGGGGTGAGCGATACCAGCGGGACAACCGGCTGGCTGCTGCACGGTGTGGTGCTGGCGCTCTTTATCCTGATGGCTGTAGGAGTCTGATATGCCTGTTCTTGAAATGCCGAGCTGGGGCATGGTTGCCCTCGCCCTGACCCAGGCCATCGCCATGCTGGCGCTGGCGCCGCTCGCCACCGGTTTCAACCGGGTGCTGCGGGCCAAGATGCACTCCCGTCAGGGGCCGGGCCTGCTGCAGGATTACCGGGATATCGCCAAGCTCCTGCGCCGTCAGGAGGTGACCCCCGAGCCTGCCGGCATCATCTTCAACCTGATGCCTGCGCTGCTCATCGCCGCCTTGCTGCTGGTGGGGATGGCGCTGCCGACCCTGACTCACGAGTCTCCCTTCCCCATCGCCGGGGATCTCATCACCGATATCTATCTGTTCGCCATCTTCCGCTTCTTCTTCTCGCTGGCGGGGCTCGACAGCGGCAGCATGTTTGCAGGTATTGGTGCCCGCCGCGAGCTGACCCTCGGCATTCTGGTGGAGCCCATTCTGGTGCTCGCCTGCTTCATCATGGCGATGATGGTGGGCAGCTCGGATCTGGGCAATATCAGCAACTATGTGGCGACCCAGCCGCTGGCCGCGCCGATCGCCACCCTGCTGGCCGGTGCCGCCTGCGCCTTCGCGGTGTTTGTCGAGATGGGCAAGCTGCCCTTTGACTGCGCCGAAGCCGAGCAGGAGTTGCAGGAGGGGCCGCTGACCGAGTATTCCGGTGCGGGGCTAGCCCTGCTCAAGCTCTCCATCGGCCTCAAGCAGCTGGTGGTGGTGCAGCTCTTTTTGGTGATTTTCCTCCCCTTCGGCAAGGCGGCCAACTGGAGTCTGCCTGCACTGATCGGCGCGGCGCTGATCCTCGCCTGCAAGCTGCTGGTGGCCTTTTTACTGGCCGGCATCATCGAAAACGCCATGGCCCGAACCCAGTTCGTGCGCACCCACAAGCTCACCCGCTACGGGTTGGGGCTGGCCCTGCTGGCGCTGTTCGCCTATCTGGTCGGGATCTGAATCATGCCCGCCAGCACAACAACTTTTTCCGATTTCATCATTTGTGAATGCTCATTCCCGAACATTAAAGTGAGAACTGCATGACCATCGCCATTTCGGATCGCATCGGCTGCGACTACATCCAGCAGGTGCGAGCACAACTGCCCCACGCCATCGTCGACGAGGAGTGGCAAACCGCCGATCAGGCCACCATTACCGTCAAGCCCACCAGTCTGGTCGAGACCGCCAGCCTGATCTTCCATCAGCTGGGGGGCTGGCTTCCGCTCTCCTTTGCCAATGACGAGCGCAGCCTCAACGGCCACTTCGCCGTCTACCACGTCTTCTCCATGGAGGGCGACACCAAATGCTGGATCACCGTCAAGGTGCTGGTGGATGCCGATACCCAGGAGTACCCCTCCATCACCCCGACCATTCCGGCGGCGGTATGGGGCGAGCGGGAGATCCGCGACATGTACGGCCTGCGCGCCATCGGCCTGCCGGACGAACGCCGTCTGGTACTGCCGGATGACTGGCCGGAGGATATCCACCCGCTGCGCAAGGACGCCATGGATTATCGCCAGCGCCCGATGCCCACCACCGACACCGAGACCTACCCCTTCGTCAATGAGCTCGGCAGTGATGCCAACCGCATCGTGCCGGTCGGCCCGCTGCACATCACCTCGGATGAACCGGGCCACTTTCGTCTGTTCGTCGATGGCGAAGACATCATCGATGCCGACTACCGCCTCTTCTATGTCCATCGCGGCATGGAGAAGCTGGCGGAAACCCGGATGGGCTACAACGAAGTGGCGTTTCTGACCGACCGGGTCTGCGGCATCTGCGGTTTTACCCACAGCGTCGCCTACACCACCTCGGTGGAGAACGCCATGGGCATTCCGGTGCCGGAGCGGGCCAAGATGATCCGCGCCGTGCTGCTGGAGGTGGAGCGCCTGCACAGCCATATCCTCAACATCGGCCTGTCGAGCCACTTCACCGGTTTCGACACCGGCTTCATGCAGTTCTTCCGGGTGCGGGAGAAATCCATGACCCTGGCCGAGCTGCTCACCGGCGCCCGCAAGACCTACGGCCTCAACCTGATTGGCGGGGTACGCCGTGACATCTTCAAGGAAGATCGCATCAAGGGTGCCCAGCTGGTACGGGAGCTGCGTGATGAGCTCAAACCCCTGGTGGCCATGCTTCTGGACACCGCCAACATCTCCTCCCGCCTCATCGGTATCGGCAAGCTCGAGCCACAGATTGCCCGCGATTTCAGCTGCGTCGGCCCCATGGTGCGGGCGAGCGGCTTCAAGCGCGACGTGCGCCGGGTCCACGACTTTGCCGGCTACCGCGAGCTGCCGATGGAGATCCAGACCAAGGCGGGTTGCGATGTGCAGTCCCGGGTGCTGGTGCGCATCCACGAGCTCTACGACTCCCTCGACATGATTGAGTTTGGTCTTGAGCACCTGCCGGAAGGGCCGCTTTTGACCGAAGGGTTCACCTACCAGCCGGGCAAATTTGCGCTGGGCTTTACCGAGGCGCCCCGCGGCGAGAACGTCCACTGGAGCATGACCGGAGACAACCAGAAGCTGTTCCGCTGGCGCTGCCGCGCCGCCACCTACGCCAACTGGCCCGCCCTGCGCTACATGCTGCGCGGCAATACCGTGGCGGATGCGCCGCTCATCATCGGCAGTCTGGATCCCTGCTACTCCTGTACCGACCGGGTCACCCTGGTCGACCCCAAGAAGGGCAAATCCACCGTGGTCTCCTACAAGGAGATCGAGCGCTACGGCATCGATCGCAAAAACTCTCCGCTGAAATAAGGGGTCATCATGATCAAGCTGTTCAAGACCATCCTCAAGGCTGGCACCCCGACCGCCAAGTACCCCTTCGCCCCTTACGAGGTGAACCGGGATTTTCGCGGCAAACCGAAATATCAGGCGGATCAGTGCATCGCCTGCGCCGCCTGCACCAAGGCCTGCCCGGCCAACGCGCTGGTGATGGAAGTGGACATGGAGACCGGCGAACGGCGCTGGGAGATCTCCATGGCGCGCTGCATCTTCTGCGGCCGCTGCGAGGAGGTCTGCCCGACCCGCGCCATCGCGCTCTCACCCGAGTTTGAGCTGGCGGTGACCAACAAGGCGGATCTCTATGAGGAGGCCCGCTTCGCGCTGGCCCCCTGCACCCTGTGCGGCACCTACTTTGCCCCGAGCAAGCTGGTGGCACTGGTGGAGGACACCCTCAAGCAGGCGGGCACGCCGCTGACCACCCCGGAGCGACTGCACCACTGCCCCGACTGCAAACGAAAACAGAGCATGCTGAGCCAGCCTGACTCGGCCCTGATCACACCGATAGCCACACCGATGGCCGCACAAAAGGAGTGGATGTGATGAGCAAGATCAAAGGCATAGAACCGGTTGTCGGCCATGCCCATACCCGCGCCGTGCCGTTGGCACAGGATCCCGAGATCACCAAACTCAAGAAGACCCTGCTCAAGGACATTCGCCGCTCGGCCTATGTCTACCGGGTCGATTGCGGCGGCTGCAACGCCTGCGAAATCGAGATCTTCGCCACCATCACCCCGCTGTTCGATGCCGAGCGCTTCGGCATCAAGGTGGTCGCCTCCCCCCGCCACGCCGACATCCTGCTCTTTACCGGCGCGGTGACCCGGGCGATGCGGGTGCCGGCCCTGCGCGCCTACGAGGCGGCGCCCGATCCCAAGATCTGCATCGCCTACGGCGCCTGCGGCTGTGATGGCGGCATCTTCCACGACCTCTACTGCGTCTGGGGCGGCACCGACAAAATCGTGCCGGTGGATGTCTATATCCCGGGCTGCCCTCCGACACCGGCGGCTACCATCTACGGCTTTGCCGTGGCGCTCGGTCTGCTTGAGCAAAAACTCAAAGCCACCAGCCACGAGGTGCAACCGGGTGAGCGGGTCGAACTGCGCCACACCGGCATCCCCAACGAAATTCGGGTGATGATCGAACGCGAAGCGCGCCGCATGGCCGGTTATCGGCAGGGGCGGATCATCGCCGACGAGTTTATGGCCCTGCTTGAAGGGGCGACCCAGCAAGATGTGGATCTGCGTATCCAGAGCTACCTCGATCAGCACGACGATCCGCGCCTCTCGGAGATCGTCAACAACCTCGCAAACGCCTGCCTCAACCGGGCAGCCGGCAAGGGAGAGGCGGTGCATGGCTGACGAGGTTTTTTTCTACCGCCTGTCGCGCAAGTTCGTCGACGAGCAGTTCGACGTGCCGGAAGAGGCCAAGGAGGTGATGTACTACAGCCTCGCCATCGGCCACCACCTCGGCATCGTCGATTGCCTGCGAGCAGACCTGGTCTGCTCGCTGACCGGTTATCGCGACTGGGTAGCCAAGCTGCCAGAGGGGAGTGAAGCGCGCCGCAAGATGGAGGGGTTTCTCACCTTTGGCGAGATCACCATCTATCGCGAGCACTGCCATATGCTGGCCTGCGCCTTCGACCGGCTGCGCAAAACCGACAATCTACTCGATGAGCAGGAGCTGGGCTGGACCAACACCTTTATGGATCAGCTCACCGCCCTATTTAACGACCCCCATATGTACCTGATGGTAAGGAGCCGCTGATGGGCTGCAATCTCGTGTTGACCGTGGGCAATGCCATGATGGGGGACGACGGTGCCGGCCCCTATCTCGCCGACAAGCTGCACGCAGCCCCCCTGCCCGGCTGGATCCATATCGACGGCGGCATCGCGCCGGAAAATGTGGTCTACAAGGTGCGGGAGCTGCAACCGGAGCGGGTGGTGCTGGTGGATGCCGCCGAGATCGGCGAGAAGGCGGGAACCCTGCAGGTGATCCCCCCCGAGACCATCGCCGAGATGTTTATCTTCTCGACCCACAATATGCCGCTCAATTTCCTGATCGACGAGCTCAAGACCTTTATCCCCGAGGTGATCTTTGTCGGGGTACAACCGGCCATCGTGGCGTTCTCCTTCCCGATGACCGAGATGGTGAGCGAGGCGATGGATTATCTTTATCAGCATCTTGATGCCGCCAGGGATACCGGTCTGTTAATAGATAAACTGGATCAGTGGAATATTGCCAACGCCAACCGGTGATTATTTATCGAGTTGTTAACGACCGTTATTGACCGACGGTTCCGGCAATGTGATCGAGGCCCGATGTTAAATTAAAAACATCGGGCTAATTGTGCTGAACTTGATATAAAACAAGGTTCTTTGCTTTTTTCAAAAAATCGCTAACTCTCGATTTTTTATGACAAAAAAAGCGTTGCCAGTCACAGAAATTTGCCACAAAATGGCGACCGTTACGGAAGTTGATGGGGTCTGGTGGCCTCCTCGGTCTTCAAAACCGATGTGAGCCGAGAAGGCTTTGGCAGGTTCGATTCCTGCCTCTTCCGCCAAATTTATCTATTGAACAAATACTCTCTCGCTGAATTTTTCGGCCTGGATGTTATTTCCATTGTTTGTTCAATATGTTTGAAGTAATACCTTAAAAAAGGTGCTTGCCGCTTGCCAATATAATCCGAACTCAGGTTATCTCGCTGGCCAAAAATTAATTTATCAGCATCGATGCAGCATTAATTTATACCCGCTCATTGATGCATCCAGTTTGCAGTCATCCGCAAATCGCCAGCAGTGCCATAACCCGTCAGCTCGGCCTCTCTATCGGCAAACCGGTGCGCATCCCGAACCCACGCACTGCACTGGTAATCCCATGCCGAACTCGTCTCACGCGCCAGCCATCCCCCACCGCCAGCCCGCATCAGGTACGGCTGCCGACGATTCACAGCCAGATTCACAGCAACAGAACAGCCAGCAACCAACGCGCCGTCTGCCGCAAGTGGAACAGCTGCTGCAACAACCTTTTCTCGCCGTGTTTATCGAGGCGCTAAGCCGCCCGTTGGTAACTCAGGCGGTGCGCGACACCCTGAGCGAGCTGCGCCAGAGCGAAGATTTTCGCCAGCATGGCGTCGCCCCCGAGCAGATCGAGGCTCTGATTGCCAAACGCTGCCAACAGCAGTTGCGCCAGCGTCAAACCCGGGTGATCAACGCCACCGGCACCCTGGTGCATACCAATTTGGGGCGTTCGCCGTTAAGTGCCGATCTGTGGGACGAGGTGCGTGACCTCAACACCGGCTACAACAATCTGGAGCTGGATCTCGCCACCGGCAAACGCGGCGGGCGCAAGGGGCTGATCGCCCCCCTGCTCCGTTGCCTCACTCAGGCTGAGGATTCGCTGGTGGTGAACAACAACGCCGCCTCGCTCTTCTTGCTGCTGCAGGAGGTGGCCAAGGGGCGCGAGGTGATCGTCTCGCGCGGCGAGCAGATCCAGATTGGTGGCGGCTTTCGCATTCCCGATATTCTGGCGCTCTCCGGTGCCAAACTGGTGGAGGTGGGCACTACCAATATCACTACCGCCAAAGATTACCTCGATGCCATCACCGATCAGACCGCGCTGGTACTGATGGTGCACAGATCCAATTTCGCCATTCGCGGCTTTACCGAATCCCCCGATATCGGCGAGGTGGCACGCGCCCTGCCCGAACATGTAGTGCTGGCGGTGGATCAGGGGTCGGGCTTGACCACCGAAGAGTTTGCACCGGATGAAACCTCGGTACACCAGTACATCAAGGCGGGGGCAGATCTGGTCTGCTACTCAGGCGACAAGCTCTTGGGGGGCCCGCAAGCGGGCATCATCAGCGGCCGCAGCGACCTTATCAAGCGGCTGGAAAAACACCCCATGATGCGCACCTTCCGCCCGAGCCGCATCGTCTACTCCCTGCTCGAACGCCTGCTCATCCACAAGCTCAACAAGTCCCCCATCGGTGAAGGGATTGCCCAGCGCACCTTGAGCAACCCGGCCGCCATGCAGACGAGAGCCGACCAGCTGATGGCCGCCCTGCCCGGCTGCTTTGTGCCGGTCCCCGCCCAGCTGGTAGTGGGCGGCGGCACCTTGCCGGACGAGTTCTACCCGGCGCCCGCGCTGGAGTGCACCGACCCGCGCCCGGCCCAGCAGCTGCTCGATGATTTGCGCGAACTGCCCGTCCCTGTCATCGCCACGGTGCGCCAGCAGAAGGTGCTGCTCAATATGGCCACCCTGCTGCCGACCGAGATGGAACTGCTGATCGCCCAACTCAAGGAGTTGCTGCTGCCCGCCCCGTTCAATGCAACAAATGCGACCGAGGAACCTTGATCCCATGACCCCCTATCGCGCCGTTATCGGCCTTGCCGGCCACGTGGATCATGGCAAAACCCTGCTGATCAAGGCCCTCACCGGCATCACCACGGCCCGCGCCCACGAGCAGGCCATCGGTATGACCCAGGATCTCGGCTTTGCCCACTTCGATGACGGTCAGGGCAACACCATAGGCGTCATCGACGTGCCCGGCCACGAGCGCTATATCCGCAACATGGTGGCGGGGCTCTGGAGTCTGGATCTGGTGCTGCTGGTCATTGCCGCCGACGAGGGGTGGATGCCGATGACCGGCGATCACCTGCGCCTGCTCAAGGCGATGGGGGTACCGCGCCTCTTGGTCTGCATCAACAAGTGCGATCTGGTTAACTCCGACGAGCTTTTGCTGTTGGAAGAGAGCCTGCTGGAGCGGGTGATGGACGAGAGCGGCATGGTGCCCGACATCGTCAGCGTCAGTGCCAAGACCGGCGCCAATATGACCGCCCTGCACACCGCCATCGTGCGCCAGCTGGGGGATATGGCCGAGCATCATGTCCCCCGCGAGCAGGCCGCCCCGCGACTGTATGTAGACAGAGTCTTTACCGCCAATGGCACCGGTACCGTGCTTACCGGCACCTTGCAGCAGGGCAGCCTCAAGGTGGGGGACAAGCTGCGCCTCTACCCCGCCGATCGGGAGGTGCAGGTGCGCTCCCTGCAGGCCTATCACCAGAGCGTCGACGAGATTGGCGCCGTCTGCCGGGTAGCGGTGGGCCTTAAAAAGGTGCCCCACAAGGAGGTGGCCCGCGGTCACTGTCTTACCAGCACTGTCGGCCAGTGCGAGGCGGCAACCCACCTTATTGTGCGACTCAACGCCGAGAGCCTGAGAGACAAGGCGCTACGCCCCTCTCAGCACAACAAGGAGGTCGAAGTGGCCCTTGGCAGCTGGCATGGCCGAGCCCGTTTCGTGCCCATCAAGGATACCCGGCTGGCACGGCTGATCTTTACCAGCCCCATCCCCTGCTTCTTTGGCCAGCCGCTCGCCATCATTCGCCACGGCAGCAGCGAACTGCTGCACGGCGCCCGCATCGTCTGGTGCGGCGACATCCATCCCGCCAGACGCAAGGCGCTACACGCCCTGCTGGGTGAGCTGCCTGATGAGCTCAAGCACTACAACCCGGCCACCCTGCAACTGGGGCTCAACGGCTATGTGCCGGCCGGCCGCTTTGACCAGCAACCCGAGCAGGTCACCCCCCTCGGTGAGTGGCTGCTGGACAACCACTGGCTGGCCCAAAGCCGCGACCAGCTGCTCGCCACGCTGGCCAGCGAACCGCTGAGTGCCGCCGAGCTGGCAACCCGCTTTGGCATCGCCCTGCCGGTCACTCAGGCCCTGCTCCAGCAGCTCAAGAGTGAGCAGCACATTCGCCTGCACCATGACAAGTGGCAGCAGGGCAGCGGCGAGTCGGAAGATGATCTGGGGGAAGAGGCGCAGCTGGTGCTCAAGGTGGTGCGAGATCAAGGCAAGGAGGGGTACGAGCCCGGTAAACTGGGCCCCGGCGGCGTGGAGCTGGATCCCTTTATCACCCGCAAACTGCCCGCCGCCCTGCAGCAGGGCTTGCTGCAAAAAGGCGCGTTGCAAAAGCAGCTGCGCAATCTGGCGCGACTCAAGTATCTGGTGCAGCTCGATGGCCCCATCTACTACGACGCCGAGCTTTACAACCAGATGGTCGCCGAAGTGCTGGCGGGCCAGCAGGTGGGAGATCTGATCGACATGGCATCCCTCAAGGAGATCACCGGTTTGTCGCGTAAATACGCCATTCCGTTCTGCCTGCGCATGGAGATGGATGGCTGGGTGCGGCGCGAGGAGAACGAGCGCCGGGTGCTGCGTTTGCCGCAGACTCAAGATGAGATGGAGCCGGCATGAGAGCTGCCACAGCCCCCTCTGGCTCTGCCAATCCTGTGGCCAACCGGCTGCGCCGCGAATTTCATATCGACGGCATAGTTCAGGGGGTCGGCTTTCGCCCCTTCGTCTATGGGCTGGCGTTGCGCCACGGCCTTGCCGGCTATGTACTGAACGATGCCAACGGCGTCACCATCGGCGCCGAAGGATCGCCCGAGCAGCTCGCCAGCTTTGCCCGCGAACTGCGGGAACTGGCGCCGCCACTGAGCCGCATCGATCATTTCAGCGAGCGGGAACTGCCCTTCGCTCATGATCCCGACTTCGATGGCCAATTTCATGGCCAGTTTCGAATTAAAGCGAGCCAGCAGCAGAGCGCGGCCACGGTCGCCATCTCGCCGGATCAGGGGATGTGCGAGGCATGCGCCACGGACGTGGCCAACCCCAACGATCGCCACCATCGCTACCCCTTTACCAACTGCACCCACTGCGGCCCGCGCTACACCATCATCCGCCGCCTCCCCTACGACAGACCCCATACCGCCATGGCAGGCTTTGCCATGTGCCCGCGCTGCGCTGCGGCCTATGAAAACCCGCTAGATCGACGCTACCACGCCCAGCCGGTGAGCTGCCCCGAGTGCGGGCCCCATCTCAGCTGGCGAAATGGCCGTGGCGATGCGCTGGCCGAGCGCGAAGAGGCGCTGCACGCCGCCGCCCGCGCCCTGCAAGCGGGGGCGCTGATTGCGGTCAAGGGGATGGGGGGTTATCACCTGATGTGTGATGCCCGCAATGAACAGAGTGTGGCCAGATTACGAACACTCAAGCGGCGCGCGCGCAAACCGCTGGCGGTGATGATGGGCTCCCTTGCCGAGGCCAAACTGCATGTCACCGGCTGCGAAGCAGAGTGGAAGCTGCTCGCCTCTCAGGCCAGACCCATCACCTTGCTGCGCAAGCGCATTAACGATGATCGGCTCTCAGAATCCCTACTGACAACCGCGCCGCTGGCTGAGAGGATCGCCCCCGGCATCCCCTACCTTGGCATCATGCTCCCCTATACCCCGCTCCATCAGCTGCTGCTGGATGCCTGCGCCATGCCGCTGGTGGCCACCAGTGCCAATGGTCGCGGCAGCCCAATCCTTATCGAGTGCGAGACGGTGATCAGGGAACTCGGCAGCGAGATTGACGGCATCCTGGATCACAACCGCCCCATCCTGCACCCGTGCGACGACAGTCTGGTGCAGTGGGCGGGCGGACGACGCCAGACGTTACGGCTGGCCCGAGGCTATGCCCCCTGCACCCCCAGCCTGCAAGAGGCGGTCAAGGCGCCGCTGCTGGCGGTCGGGGCGCAGCAGAAGAACCAGCTGGCGCTCGCCTTCGGCCGCCAGCGCATCTACAGCCCCTATATCGGCGATCTGCACAGCCTGCCGATGCAGGAGCACTTCGAGCAGACCCTGACGACCTTTCGCGATCTCTACGATCTCAAACCCGAACTGCTGGTCTCGGATCGCCACTCGGGCTATCTCAGCCATCAGTGGGCCAAACGCTATTGCCAGGATCAGGGCGCAACCCATCTCGAGGTGCAGCACCATCACGCCCACCTGCTGGGGGTGATGGCCGAGCACAACATCACAGGCCCGGTGCTGGGTGTTGCCTTCGATGGCACCGGCCTTGGCGATGACGGCACCCTCTGGGGTGGCGAGCTGCTGCTGGCCGATGTGAAGGACTTTACGCGGGTTGCCCACCTCCAGCCTTTCAAACTGATCGGCGGCGAGGCGGCCATTCGCGAGCCGGTGCGCCAGCTACTGGGGCTGCTGTTTGAATCGCACACTCCTGAGCAGATCAGCGCCCTCGATATTCCGGCGATCAAGCAACTGCCCGCTGGGCAGATCAACAATCTGCACCAGCTCTGGCAGCTGGGTCGAAACGCCCCTTACACCAGTTCCATCGGTCGACTATTCGATGCGGTGGCGGCGCTCTTGGGAGTGATCGACACCCCCGATTACGAGGGCGAAGCGGGGCTATTGCTGGAGGCAGCCGCCTTGCAGCTGGCCCCTGATGAACAGCCCTTACCCCTTGCCTTTGATCTCAGCCAATCAGCGGAAGGGCCGCTGCAGATCGAGTGGGCCGAGCTCATCAATACCCTTGTCAGCGAGCGGCGCCAAGGCACCTCCACCGCCAGCCTGGCCGCCGGTTTTATCCGCGCCATCAGCAATCTGGTCATCGCCCTTGCCGAACGCTTCCCCGGCTATCCGGTGGCGCTGGGGGGCGGCGTCTTTCAAAACCGGGTGCTGATGGATCAGCTGGTTCCCGCGCTCGAAGCGGCCGGTCGGCAGGTATTGACCAGCGAAACCCTGCCGCTCAATGACGGTGGCATCGCCGCCGGTCAGCTCTGGTTTGCCATCCACCATCTTGCCACGCATCAGCCTGTCACAACCGGTTGTGCCACCTTGTCGGAGTCCTGAAATTCATGTGTCTATCCATCCCCTCTCAGGTGGTGCAGCTGCACCCCGAAGATAACTGCGTCACCGTCGACACCCTGGGGGTGCAGCGGCGCGTCAGCTGCATGCTGCTCGAAGAGCCCCTCCAGGTGGGCGACTATGTGCTGCTCCATATCGGCTTTGTGATGAGCAAGATTGACGAAGAGGAGGCGCAGGCCAGCCTCGAGAGCTTCCGCCAGATGGTGGCCCTGATGCCAGAGCAGGATATTTTGCCATGCTGACCCTCAATGATCTCTTTCAGGGCTTTCGCCAGCCCGAGGTGATCCGCGCCCTCGCCGCGCAAATTACCGAGCTTGCCAAAGATCTGCCCGAGCCGCTGCGGGTGATGGAGGTGTGCGGCGGCCATACCCACACCATCATGAAGTACGGCCTGCACCAGCTGCTGCCGGCCAGCATCGAGTTCGTCCACGGCCCCGGCTGCCCGGTCTGCATCATGCCCAAAGAGCGCATCGATCAGGCCATCGAGCTGGCTTGCCAACCGAACGTTATTCTGGTCACCCTGGGGGACATGATCCGGGTGCCGGGCTCCAAAGGCACGCTGGCCCAGCAGCGCGCCAAGGGGAGCGATATCCGCCCGGTCTATGACCCCCTCGATGCCCTGCGTATCGCCAAAGAAAACCCGGAAAAAACCGTGGTCTTCTTCGCCATCGGTTTCGAGACCTCCACCCCCATGACCGCCGCCTTGCTGGCTGCGGCTGAAGCTGAGGGGATTGAGAACCTGCTGTTTCATATCAACCATGTGCTGGTGCCCCCCGCCATTCATGCGGTGATGGCCGACGGGGTGGCCAAGGTGAACGCCTTTATCGGCCCCTCCCACGTCAGTGTCATCACCGGCGCCGATATCTACCTGCCTATCGTCGATCGCTATCAGGTGCCGGTGGTGGTGAGTGGCTTCGAACCGGTGGATGTGATGGAGGCGCTCTTGATGATGGTGCGCCAGAAGGTTGAGGGTCGCTACGCGCTGGAGGTGCAATACAGCCGCGCCGTCACCGCCAGCGGCAATAAAGCCGCCCAGCGGCTGGTCGAGCGCTTTTTCGAGACCCGCGAGCACTTTCGCTGGCGAGGTCTGGGGGATATCAACGCCTCCGCCCTGCGCCTGCGCGATGCCTTTGCCAAACGCGATGCGGAGCGCCACTTTCAACTCAATCAGACTCCCATCGATGACCACAAGGCGTGCCAGTGCGCCGATATCCTGCGCGGCCTGGCCAAACCGAACCAGTGCAAAGTCTTTGGCCGGGGCTGCACCCCGACCCAGCCCATGGGCAGCTGCATGGTCAGCTCCGAAGGGGCCTGCAATGCCTACTACCGATATATGGGGATCCAATGAGAGAAATTCAGTTAAGCCACGGCGGCGGCGGTGTCGAGATGAATCAGCTGATCAATCAGCTCTTCTTTCGCCACTTTGGCAACGAGATCCTGCTGCGCGGTGAAGATGCCGCCCTGCTGCCGGTAGAGGGCCCCGTCGCCTTCACCACCGACAGCTTTACCGTCTCGCCGCTCTTCTTCGAGGGGGGCGATATCGGCAAGCTGGCTATCGCCGGCACGGTCAACGATCTCGCCATGATGGGGGCCAAGCCCGAGTATTTGAGCTGCAGCTTTATTATCGAAGAGGGCTTCCCCTACACCGATCTCGCCCGCATCGTCGAGTCGATGGCTGCGGAGCTTGCCAAGAGCGGCGCCCGCATCGTCTGCGGCGACACCAAGGTGGTACCCAAGGGAGCGGCCGACAAGATCTTTATCAACACCAGCGGGGTCGGTACCTTCCCCCTGCCCGAACAGAGCCGGGGCATCTCGGTTCGCAATCTCAAGGCCGGTGACGCCATTCTGGTGTCGCGGGATATCGGCAGCCACGGCGCCTGCATCCTGATGGCCCGCGACGCCCTGCAACTGGGATCTGATCTCAAGAGCGACTGCACCACCCTCTGGCCACAGGTAGAAGCGCTACTAAAAGCGGGTATTACCCCTCACGCCCTGCGCGATGCCACCCGCGGTGGCCTTGCCGCCGTGCTCAACGAGTGGAGCAGTGCCTCCGGCGTTGCCATCGAGCTGGAGGAGTCCGCCATTCCGGTGTGCGATCCGGTGCGCGGCCTGTGCGAACTCTACGGTTTCGAGCCCCATGATCTCGCCAACGAGGGAACCATGGTGCTGGCCCTGCCTGCCGAGCAGGCGCAGGACGCGCTGGGCATCTTGCGGCAATTCAACCCCGCTGCAAGCCAGATCGGCGTGGTGCAGGCAAGCGATCGCCACAAGGTGATCCTCAACAACCCCTGGGGCAGCCGCCGCTATCTGGAGCTGCCGCAAGGGGAGCTGCTGCCGCGGATCTGTTGAGCAGCCATGCCGTTCCGTCATTTACAGGGAGGAGTCACTGCTCCTCCCCATATCGGTTAAGGAGCCACCATGCACGAAATGTCTCTGGCCATGGCCGCCATCGATCTGGCGGCTGAACAGGCCACCCAGCGGGGCTTTACCAAGGTGACCGCCCTCTGGCTCGAGGTCGGCAGCTTCTCCTGCGTCGACCCGAACACCATTGCCTTCTGTTTCGAGGCGGCCGCCAAGGGCACCGCCGTCGAAGGGGCCCAGCTCCACTTTCAACACCAGGCGGCAGAGGCCTGGTGTTACGACTGCAACCAGACGGTCACCCTCACCGAGCGCGGGCAAGCCTGCCCCGAGTGTGGCGGATACAAATTACGAGTCGCGCAGGGTGATAGCCTGCGCATCACCGACATCGAGGTAAGTTGATATGTGTAGCGTATGCGGATGCGGCCAGGCGCGGATCGCCGGCCATAAGCACGATCATGAGCATCATCACGAACATGAACATCACCATGAACATGGTCATGAGCACGACCATCATCATGCTCATGATGCCCATCACCATCATGACTACGAGCAGGGTGCGCCGCGCACCCTGATCATTCACCACCACTATCACCATCAGGGGGATGTCCATCACCACTACCACGGGGTGCGGGCGCCCATAAGCCATGAGGGGCATGACCACCCCCATGAGCACCACCATGATCACCCCCACGACCATCATCATGATCATGTCCACTCTCATGACCACGGCCATTCCCACGCGCATCCCCATGATCACAGCCATGACCATGACCATGACCATGACCATGACCATGACCATCAGCAGGGTGATCTGCACTACGGCAAAGGGGAAGCGGGATTGTCGGTGCCCGGCATGGGACAGCGCCAGCTGATCGCCATCGAGATGGATGTGCTGGCCAAGAACAACGCGCTGGCGGCCCACAACCGCGAACACTTCACAGCTGCCGACCAGCTGGTGCTCAATCTGGTCTCTAGCCCGGGTTCAGGCAAAACCACTTTGCTGTGCGAAACCCTGCGCCTGCTGGCCGACAAGCGCCCCTGCGCGGTGATCGAAGGGGATCAGCAGACCAGCGCCGATGCGGATCGCATCCGTGCCACCGGTGTCCCTGCCGTGCAGATCAACACCGGCAAGGGCTGCCATCTGGACGCCAAAATGGTCCACGACGCCTGCCACCAGCTGCCCGCCAATCAAGGGGGCATCCTCTTTATCGAGAACGTGGGCAATCTGGTCTGCCCCGCCAGCTTCGATCTCGGCGAGAAGTACAAGGTGGCGATCCTCTCCGTCACCGAGGGGGAAGAGAAGCCGCTGAAATACCCGGACATGTTCGCCGCCGCCCAGCTGATGGTGATCAACAAGATCGACCTGCTGCCCTACGTCAGCTTTGACGTGGCCCGCTGCATCGAGAACGCCAAACGGGTCAACCCCTATATTCAGGTGATCCAGGTCAGCGCCACTACCGGTGAAGGGATGGATGCCTGGCTCAACTGGCTGGCTACGGCCTGAACCAGAACCGGTTAAATGCCGTTACCAACGGCGGATAACAAGAGAGGGAGGCTGATGCCTCCCTCTCTTTATCTGCGCACCTTGTCAGCCGTTCTCTCCTTCCCGAATGGCCAAGGTTTCATACTCGCGTCCTCTCACCCTGGCCCTCTCCCTAGGGAGGGGGAACCGATGAGTGGACATCGATAATGCCCTGCCAGGATCCAGATACGCCGAGGTACATCTTGCTGGTCAAGCACATATTTGCTCCCTTCTCCCCTTGCGGGAGAAGGGCTGGGGATGAGGGGGAACTAACCTTCAAGCCGCGCTTTCGGTAAGCTCCCCAGATTCGGGCTGCACCTCACCAAAACGCAGCACCCGATGACAGATCTGGCGCAATAATGCCTGCTGGTGACTGAAGATGACCATGCCAAGCCCGCGCTGCTCGCATTCAACCATCAACTCCTGCCAGAGCTGGCGCTGAATTTGCGGATCCAGCTGGGCGGTCACCTCGTCGGCAATCAGCAAACGAGTGCGGGGATCGAGGGCGCGCAGCAGCGCGATGCGGGCCAGCTCACCGCCGGAGAGCTGGCCGGGTTTACGACTGAGCCATTCAGGCTTGACCATAAAGCGGGCCAGCATGGCCTCATCGGGGCGCCATACATCCCAAAGCGCCTGCCCGGTGGTGCGATAGGGATTGAAAGTGAGTTCCGGGTGCTGGGGCACCAGCTGGATAGGGTTATAGCCTTTTACCTGTTCAGGAACCGGCTGCCCATCCAGCAGGAGCTGCCCGCCAGCCCCAACCGGTTGCCAACCCGCCAATACCCGCCCCAGCGTGGTCTTGCCATGGCCGCTCGGGGCGGAGATGCCGAGCCGCTCGCCCGCTTTCACCGTCAGCGATAACCCCTGCCAGAGGGGACGTTCCCCCTGGGCGATAGTGAGATTTCGTACTTCCAACATCAGGAAACCTCCGGCACAGAGAAGAGCGCATTGAACTCCGGCAGCGCCTGCCAGTGGGCACGGAGCATCTCGCTCCCCTGCCCCTGGCGCAGATGGTGGCAACTCAAGGTATCGCTCACCTGCCCCTGATGCAGCGCCACAATGCGATCGGCAAAGCGGACCGCCAGCGCCAGGTCGTGGGTCACCCAGAGGATACCGCTGCCCTGATTGGCCAATTCACGCAACTGGCCGAGCAGCAGACAGGCCAGCCCCTCGTCGAGCCAGGCGGTGATCTCGTCTGCCAGAATGTAGCGGGCACCGCCGAGCGCCGCTGTGCAGGCCAGAATGCGCTTGGCCATGCCGCCGGAGAGCTGGCGCGGAAATCTGTCCAGGGTGGTCGCGGGCAGCTGGTAGCGCAGCAGCTGCTCGCCGAGCCGCTCGCGAGAACCGCTCTGGCCGCAGAGGCGTGCCGCCCGTCCCAGCTGACGCTCCACCGTCAGCAATGGATTGAGGGCGCTTACCCCCTGTGGCACATAGCAGAGAGTGTGGCCGCGCAGACGGGCTCGGCTGGCATCACACAGGGGCACGCCATCGAGGGAGATGGAGCCGCGCATGCGCAGGTTTTCCGGCAGCAATGTCAGAGCGCTTTGCAACAGCAGGCTCTTGCCCTCGCCGCTCCCCCCCACCAGCGCCACTATCTCCCCCGGCGCCAGTTGCAGGCTGATATCGGTCAGCAAAGGCTGCCAGCTGCGCCGCCCCAGCCAGGAGTAGTGGGCCGCCTCTATGGTCACCTGATCAAAACTCAGCATGGTTCACTCCTGTGCCACAACAGCTGTTGCAAGGCGCGGGTAGCCTGATCAAACAGCAGAACCAGCAGCAGCAACATCAGCCCCGGGAAGAGCGCCAGCCACCAACCGCCACCGGCCAGATAGCGCAGGGCATCGGCCAGCAGCAGGCCCAGCGAGGCCTCGTGGGCCGCCAGCCCAAAACCGAGAAAGCTCAAGGCCGCGCTGTGCAGCACCGCATGGGGAAACATCAGCAAGGTGCCGATAAACCACTGGGGCAACAGCCCCGGCAGCAGGTGGATGCGCCAGCGACGCAGCGCCCCCATCCCCTGACAGCGGGCCAGCACCACATAGTCGCTGCAGGCGATCCGCCGCGCTTCTGCGCAAAGGATCAGCGCCAACTTGGGCCAGTGGGTGAGCGCCACCGCCAGGATCACCCCGCGCATGCCGCCCCCCACGGTGAAGCAGATAAGGATCAAGAGCAGCATATGGGGCAGCGCCAGCATGGCGTCGATCACCATTCGCACCGCAGCATCGCATCTGGGATGGATGAGCGACACGCTTGCCGCCACCATGGCCAGCAGGCCACTGCAGAGAGCCGTGCTGATGCCCAGCTCCAGACTGGTGAGGGTGCCCTGAAAGGCGCGCAACCAGAGATCCCGCCCCATCTGATCGGTGCCGAACCAGTGGGTCAGCGAGGGAGGTTGCTGGCGCGCCAGCAGATCCATTGGCACATCCTGATGAGAGAGGCTCCAGCCGTAAGTGGCCAGCAGCGCCAATCCGAGCAGGGCAAAAACCAGCCGCAGTATGGAGGGAAACGGGTTAAACAGCATGCTCCCCCTCCCAACCCCGATTGATACGGGCCAGCAGCAAACTGGCCACCGTGTTGCCAATAAAGACCAGCAGGGTGCAGAAGAGTACGATTCCCATCAGCAAGGGGATATCGCCCCTGAGCCCCGCATCCACGGTGGCCTGGCCGAGCCCCGGGTAGGAGAAGACCTTCTCGGCCAACAGCGATCCGCCTATCAGCTCGCCGAGGGAGGCAAACTGCAGGCAGAGCGCCGGGGTCAGAGCGTGGCGCAGCACATGAAAACGCAGCATGGGCCAGCCGCCATCCCCCTGAGCACGGGCGTAGCGGATAAAGTCGCTCTCCAGCACCTCGGCCACCCGCCCCCGGGTATGCAGGGCGATATTGCCCACCCCGAGCAGGGCAAGCGTGGTCACCGGCAGCAACAGATGGCGTGCTCGCATAGCCCAATCAGCCTCATCGGCCGCAAGCCCCGGCGTCCAGGCGCAGCAGACTGGCAACAGCGGCCAGTGCACCGCAAACAGGGCGAGCAGCAAGAGGCCGACCCAGAAGGTGGGCAAGGAGGCGAGCAGGTAGGCAAAACGGCAAATAAGGCGATCGGGCCAGCGGTTGAGATAGCGACCGGCGCAGAGGCCCAGCAAAATCCCGAAAAAGCCGGAGAGCAGCCAGGCACCCGCCAGCAGCAGGAAGGAGGCAGCAAAGCGCTGGCCTATGACCTCACCTACAGGCGCGTTGTAGAGCATGGAGTAACCGAGATCCCCCTGCAGCACTTGGGTAAACCAGTACCAGTAGCGCAGCCAGAGCGGCTGATCCAGCCCCCAGCGGGCGGCTATGCGGGCGTATTGCTCCGGCGGCACATGGAGCAGATCGTTGCCGATATAGGCCTTGATGGGGTCGATGGGGGAGTAACTCAGCAGCACAAAGGTGGCGACCGAGACCAGACATAACAGCCCAGCCAGACGCAGCAGGGCTTTTAGCAACAGATAACCTGAATGACTCAAGGGCGAACTTAACGGCACGTCCACCGCCAATCCTGCAGGTTGTTGAGCAGGGACCAGCTACCGTGGATTTCCGGCGCCCCCTTGCCAAGATCGATGCAACGGTTGGCGAGATAGGTGTGCTGCACATTGAGCAGCCAGGCCCAGGCGGCATCTCCCTGCACTCCGGCGCCGGTCTTGCCATCCCACTCAACCTGCTGCCAGAACGGCACGGCCGCCTGCCAGTTGGGGGCATCCAACGCCTGCTTGAGGTGGCCATCCACCACAGGGTTGCTGTAGTAGCCCGGATTGTAGAACTCCACGCCACCGGAGCCGCTCTGGTAGTGGTGATAGAGCTCCATGGGATCCAGACTCCCCCACCCCATCAGCACCGGATTGGCGTGCATCTCCCGCTCCACCTGCTCCCAGCTGCCGGACTTGAGGCTCACCTCAAGGCCGATGGGTTTGAGCATGGCGCGCACCGCTTCCGCCAGATCCCGGCGGGTGCTGTCGCCACTGGTGTACCAGAGGGTAAAGGCGGCGCGCAGGGAGCCCTTGTGGCGAATGCCGTCACTGCCCATCTTCCAGCCCGCTTCGTCGAGCAGGGCATTGGCGTGGGCAGCATCGCCATCCTTGAAGGCGGTGGCTTTGTTCAGCCAGGGCAAGCCTTCTACCGCGCTGTAAGCGGGGATGGCGTGCCCTTCCAGCAGCTGGTCGGCCAGCAACTTGCGGTCGATGGCGTAGTTGATGGCGCGGCGCACCGCTACATCCGAGGTCACGTCGTTGCCGATGGGATAACCCTTGGCATCCTTGCCGCCCGCAGGCGGAATAGGAAAGACAATGCCGCGATTCTCCACGCTCGGCCGCACCCACAGCTTGAGGGAGGCAGGCACGGTGGGCGCCAGTGACGGGGCAATGCGCACCACATCGAGCTGGCTACTCTGGGCGGCGGCGTAGGCGCTCTCTTCATCGATAAAGACAAACACCAGCCGCTTGAAGTCATTGTTGCCACCGGCGTAATAGGGGTTCGCCTCCACCACCAGTTGCTGACCGGGCAGGAAGCTCACCAGCCGGTAAGGGCCGGCACCGACCGGTTTTTGGGCATACGCTTTTGCGTCGTAATCCCGCTTCGACACTATCCCCAAGGATCCCAGCACGTTGACGAAGGTGCTCTGGGGGGCACTCAGGGTGATGGCAACCTCGGTAGGCGAGCGCACCTTGGCCGAGACAAAGTTGCCCATGTCGATCTTGCCGCCGCCATGGGCTGCGCTGTTGTAGGTAAAGGCCACATCTTCGGCGGTGAGCGGCGCACCGTTGGAGAATTTCAGGTCAGGCTTGAGGGTAATGATCCACCCCTTGCCATCCTTGTTCGGGGTCACCGATTGGGTGAGCACATTCTGCCAGCTGAGATCGGCGTTTTGTTTGAGCAGCGGACTGTGCAGCAGCAGGTAGCTGCCGTGGCTCCAGCCAAGCAGAGGGTCAAACCCTTCGGTGGGTTCAGCTCCGATGGCGAGCTTGAGCTCGGCAGGCACAGGTTGGGCAGCGGCCAGCGCCGCGTGAGAGGCAGTGCCCAGCAGCAGAGTCAACAGGGCGGCAGCACTGGTGCCACAGTAATGGCGAAGGGAATTGCGTGGAACAGTCATGGGGATCCTTCTTGTTTTGTACCACTCACGGATCATCACTCAAAAAAGAGGTGGAATGCGTGTCTGAACATGGGAGTGAGGGGCCAAAATGGCCCCCTATTCTAAACTTGATTTCGCGTGAAACCTAGCAACTATGCCGGTTAACCGCGCCGGGCACCGAATAGCCGTCTGCGACCCAGATCCACGCCGCCAGCCCCTTGCTGCACCGGCAAGGAGAGCAGCATCTTGAGGGTGCTGCTCATCAGCGCTCGCCCCTCCTCGGCCCCGAGATGGGGATCGAGCGGCGACATCAGGGAGCAGGCCAGCAACTGACCACTTTCTGGCAATTCACCCACCATAAAGGTCATGTTGCCGCAGGGAAGCTGCAGGGCGAGCCGCTCGCTGCTGCTGCGCACCGGCCACAGTTGATCCGGCCCCGGCAGCACCACCACGCTCAACATCCAGGGGGTGAGCACGCAGCCGAGCCACTGATCTTCAAACAGCACGCACTCCGCCACAATGGGCATGGTTGCGTGATAGAAGGGCAGCGCCTGCATCTCTTCGCGAGCGATCCGCTCGTACTGGGCTACCAGCAGGGGCGCGGGATTACTAACAAAACCCGAAAACTCCTGCACGCGCTCCTTCACAGCATCAAGCTCGCTTAAATGGGACTGCGCCATAGGCCCTCCCGCGCTTGTTCAGCTTTCTCCTGCTCAGAGAGCGCAATGGCGGGCGCACCGACACTGGCCAACAGGGTCAAAATCCGATCCGTCGCCTCCCCCATAGCAGCAGCCACCACGGGGGTGAGGCCGATACGGGGCTCGAGGGATTCGGGCTCGACCCCGATCAGGGTGAGCCGCTTTGGCGACTCCCCCGTCATATGCAGCGCCGAGAGCACGTCCGCCAGCCCCAGCTGGTGCGGGGAGATCTTGCGGCCAAACAGGGTCGGGATCTCCTCATCCTTCAGGGTCACGACGGTGCCCGGCGGATTACCGCTGCGCACCGCATCCACCAGAATGATGTGATCCCGACTGGCCATCGCTTCGAGCAACTCCATGCCGGCGGTACCGCCGTCGAGCAGCTCGATGCCGGGGGCGAAACGGTATTCGCGCCCCAGCCCCTCAACGATGCGCACGCCGACGGCCTCGTCACTCAAGAGCAGGTTGCCCACGCCCAGGATCAAGGTGTTCATCACAGCACCTTCACCTGAGTCGTTTCACCATTTTGGGTATCCACCACATGCACAGCGCAGGACATGCAGGGGTCGAACGAGTGGACGGTGCGCACCACTTCCAGCGGCTTGGCCGGATCGGCTACCGGGGTGCCCACCAGCGATTGCTCGTAGGGGCCGGGTTCATCGTTGAAGTTGCGCGGGCCCGAGTTCCAGGTCGATGGCACCACCGCCTGATAGTTCTCGATCTTGCCGCCCTTGATGACGATCCAGTGGGAGAGCATGCCACGCGGCGCCTCTTCAAAGCCCACCCCGCGAAACTCTTTATCCGCCGGGATCTCGGCCTTGATGTAGGCGGTGGTGTCCCCCTTGCCGATGTTGTCCACCAGCGCCTTCCACTGATGTGACAAGGTGTCTTTCAGCACGCAGCAGCGCACCGCGCGGCCGATGATGCGGCCCATGGTGGAGTGCAGCTGTTCGGTCTTGATGGCCGAGCCGGTGAGCGCTTTGTAGATGCCGTTGAGCTGGTCGAAGTGTGCCACCGTCTCCGGGTGCTTGGCGGCGAGCTTCACCAAGAGATCTGCGAGCGGCCCCACCTCCACCACCTTGCCGTAGAAGGTGGGCGACTTGACCCAGGAGTACTTGCCGTCATCCTGCCAGCCGGTGTAATCGGGCTCGGTCTTGCCCTCCCAAGGTTTGAGGGGCTCGTCATCCTTGTACCAGGCGTGCTTGTTGCTCTCGGCGATGCCGTCCATCAGCCAGCCATCCTGATGGCTCTCGATGGGGCGATAACCCGCCAGATTGCCATTCTCGATATAGCCACCCGGCATCAGGAAGCTGCCGCCGTTGGCGTCGGTGGGGAGCTCCGGCACGCTCAAATAGTGCTTGGCCCCCTGCCCCAGGTTAAGCCACTCGGGGTAGTGGGCGGCGATGATGGCGGCATCCACCTTGTAGACCTGCTCGATAAACTCGCCGAGCCGATCGATAAAGCTCTTCACGTAGAGCAGCCGCTCCAGGTTGAGCACGCTCGGTGCATCCAGGTTGATGGGGTTGGCCACGCCGCCCACCGCCAAGTTCTGGATGTGGGGGGTCTTGCCGCCGAGAATGGCGACAATGCGGTTGGCATCGCGCTGGCACTCCAGTGCCTGCAGATAGTGGGCCACAGCGATGAGGTTCACCTCCGGGCTCAGCTTCATCGCCTTGTGCCCCCAGTAGCCGTTGGCGAAGATGCCGAGCTGGCCGCTGGCTACCAGCGCGCGGATCTTGTCCTGCACCTTGGTCAGCTCGTCGGCACTGTTAAGGGACCAGGTCGATACGCCCTTGAGCATGTCCGCCGCTTTTTGCGGATTGGCCTCAAGGGCCGCGGTGATATCCACCCAGTCCAGCGCGGAGAGCTGGTAGAAGTGGACGATGTGATCGTGGATGTTGTGGGCAGCGATGATGAGGTTGCGGATGTACTGGGCGTTGACAGGCACCTTGGCACCGATGGCGTTCTCCACGGCCCGCACCGAAGCGATGGCGTGAATGGAGGTACATACCCCGCAGATGCGCTGCACTATCATCCAGGCATCGCGCGGGTCGTTGCCCTTGACGATCTCCTCCATCCCGCGCCACATGGTGCCGGACGACCAGGCCTTGGTGACGACGCCGCCTTCGATTTCGCAGTCGATACGCAGGTGCCCCTCAATGCGGGTGATGGGGTCTATGGTGATACGTTGGCTCATACGTTGGCTTTCCCTCGGGCCTGATAATCTTGGTGAACACGTTCAAGTGATGGCAGTACCGGCAACAGCCGGATCAGCAGCAAATAGGCACACACTTCGATGGCAACAAAGCCAAGGGAGATCAGCACCTCCGTCGCGGAGGGGAAGTAGTGGTAGCCATTGCCGGGGTTGAAGGCGATCAGGGAGTAATCCAGTCGCCAGAGGGCTGCGCCCAGCAGCATGCTGAGAGCCCCCAGAAAGAGCATACGCGAGTCCCGGCGGCTCTTGTCCCAGTGGAACACCAGCAGCGGGAAGATCATCAGCGCGATCTCGCTCCAGAACAGAATGGAGTAGCGGTTGAACTCGGAGAGGTACTCCGACTTGTCGTGGATGACGATCTCGGCAAAGCGCAGCGCCACAAACAGGATCAGGAAGATGTCGATCACCTGGGTCAGTTTGTAGAAGAGCGGCTTCTCGTTGGGGCCACGCCCCGCCAATCCCGCCTGCACCAGAGAGCCCTCAAACACCACGATGGAAAAGCCCATGATGAAAGCGGTCAGAAGCGAAAAGACCGGCAGCAGCTCATAGCTTTGCCAGAGCGGATGGATCTTCTCCCCCGCCACTATCATCAACGAGCCCATCGAGGATTGGTGCATGGTAGGCAGCAGTGCCCCCAGCGCCAGAATGAAGAACATGATCTTGTTAAGCCGCGCCATGGAGGTTTTCCAGCCGAACTTCTCCAAGAGCACGGGCGCAAACTCCAGCGCCATCACCCCGATATAGATCGTCATGCAGACCGCCGTCTCGAACAGCACCGAGGAGGTGTTGAAGTGACCGGGCAGGTAGAAGTACGGCAGGTTCCAGTAACGGCCAACGTCGATGGTGATGGAGAGGCCGCCCAGCGAATAACCGAACAGGCTCGCCAGCAGGGCCGGTCGCACCAGCGGGTGATACTCGCCCCGGTTGAAGACGTAAACCGCCCAGGCCAGCGCCCAGCCACCGCAGGCAAAACCGGTGCCGATCAAGAGGTCAAAGGAGATCCAGAGACCCCAGGGATAACCCCCGTTCAGATCGGTCACCGAGCCCAGCCCGAAGATGAGGCGCTTGAGGATAAGCATGCCGCACAGCACCGCAAAAGGTGCCAGCACCAGCACCGGCCAGCTGACCAGCTTGCCGCCAAGGGGATGTGCCTTGTGGTTACTCATGATCCTTGCCCCCCTGTTGTTTGCCTTGATCGACCGACGTCCCCTTGCCCTGATCGTGACCATCGTGATGATCGTGACCATTCTTGGTGTTGCGACGGATAAGCACGGAGAGACCGGTCAGCACCACCATGGGCAGCACCATCCCCTTGTAGAGGGTGTGCTGGATATGCTCAGATCGAGCCCCGGATGAGAGCTCCGGCAGATCGGGCATGTCGAGCTTGGTGTAGGGCACCCCGGCCAGCACCAGCACCTGGGTGCCGCCCCCCTCCTTCTCGCCATAGACGTAAGGCTGGTAGTTGGGCACCTCGTGCAGGTAGGGGTCGTTGGCCTTGAGGGTCTGGCGCGGGTAGGCATATTCGCTGCCCGGAGTCGCCAGCAGACGACGCCTGGCCTCGGCTATCAGCTCCTCGCGGGTGCCGAAGATAACGGCACCGGTCGGACATACCTCGACACAGCCGGGCAATTTGCCCTGATCAATCCGCTCAAGCCCCTTCTGGTTGCAGAGCTCGCATTTGTGGATCGCCCCGAACGGGTTGTCGTAGTCATATTTGGGCACGTCGAACGGGCAGCCCACCATGCAGTAACGGCAACCGGTACAGACGCTCGGGTCGTAGTGAACGATGCCGGTCTTGGGGTCTTTTTTAAGGGCCTGCACCGGGCAGACGGAAACACAGTTGGGATCGACGCAGTGCATGCACTGCTTCTTGATGTAGGCATAGCCATCCACCAGCTGATCCTTGTGCTCGCCCGCGCCGCTCTTCCACACCTGAATGATGTTGTTGGTGTAGGGGCTCAGCTTGTCGTTGTTGGACCAGGTCTGCTCGCCCGCCGGATTGGCCGGGTTGCCGTTAAGGCGCTGGCACTCCGCCACGCAGGCCTGACAACCGACACAGAGGGTGGAGTCGTAGAGCATGCCAAGCGCACCGGGAATGGGTGGCTTGTTTTTGGCAGCCGCCAGCGCGGTACCGGGCACGGTGGCCCCGGCTGCCAGCGCGCCGACGGAGGCAAATTTGAGGAAGTTGCGTCTGTTCACGGTTACTCCTCCCGTGACGGATGCTGCCCGGCTTCATGGCGCTTCTGCTGGCGACCGAGTTCACGCACCGTCATCAGACTCACCCCGACCAGCACCCCGAGGGCACCGCCGATCAGCGCGGTGGAAGTGGGAGAGATATGACCCCCCTCCTGAATGGCCACATCGGGCTTGTTGACCCGCGGGGTCGGATTCTCAACCTTGGCGAGCTGGAAGATCCCCTTGCTGAAACCGACACCCTGTTCGTTGCAGCCGTAGCAGGGATGACCGATACCAACGGGCCAGATGCCACCACCGATATCACAGAACTCCAGGGTCGAGCAGTTGCCGTAGGTCTCCGGCCCCTTGCAGCCCAGATGATAGAGACACCAACCCTGACGGTGGCCCTCATCACCAAACTCCTTGGCAAAACGCCCTGCGTCAAAGTGCGGACGGCGCTCGCAGTTTTCGTGGATGAGCCGCTCATAGGCAAAAAGCGGGCGATTCTTGGCATCCAGCGCCGGCAGCTTGCCATAGGTGATGTAGTAGGCGACCGTAGTAAGGAAGTTGTGGGGATTGGGCGGGCAGCCCGGGATATTGATGATGGGGGTACCAATATTGCCGAGCGCCTCTTCAAGGCTGACAGCGCCGGTCGGGTTGCCACCACTGGCGGGGACGCCACCCCAGGCGGCACAGGAGCCGATGGCAATGACGGCAGCCGCATCGGCAGCCGCACGGCGAATATGGTCGACGATGGGCTCACCGGCCACCATGCAGTAGATGCCGCCATCTTTGAGCGGAATGGAGCCATCCACTACCAGCACATACTTGCCCTTGTAGCGGGTCATGGCGTTGTGCTTGTTCTCTTCAGCCTGATGGCCAAATGCTGCCGAGAGCACCTCATGGTATTCGAGGGAGATAGTATTGAGGATCAGGTTCTCGATGGTGGGGTGCGTGGCCCGCAGCAGCGACTCGGTACAGCCGGTGCACTCCTGTGCCCCTATCCAGATCACCGGCGGCCGCTCGGGGCTGGTGAGCGCAGTGGCCATCTTGGCGACGGCATTCTGACTTAATCCCAGGGTTGCGGCCATCCCGGCACACAATTTCATAAAATCACGGCGATTAATCCCATGAGCCGATAAAAAATTATCCTCGACCATTCTTCTTATTCCCGTAGTGAGCACTTGTCTGATAAATGCTTAACAGCGGAAATGCTAAGGACTCACCTACCCCTCAGTATTGATCTCTATCAATTCCACAGGGATTGAACCTATTTACAGGGCGCGTCATATCACAAACAAAAGCATTTACCCCCAAAGAGATAATCATGCCTTCATGAATTTAAAGTTTTTAATTGAATGTAATTTAATTAATCACAAAGCGATCCAGGGTGGCATTTTCGATTAATGTAATCCCCGCAGCCAGATGAATAGCTGAAGAGATAACAAGAGGATGCAACAAGCAGGAAGTCGATGTTAAAAATGCCTTATGCCATATACCTTTACTCACGATTTTGCATACATCTCTGCCATCGCCAGTTGTCATAGGCCCCATGAGCCCAACACGGAGGTGGCTTTGAGTGGTTCTCCAAAGTAGCACAGCAACAGGTTAATCGAGTGCACCATGGGTGATACCTTTTCTGCAGGACAATTTCTATAAACTGCACCAACCCAACTTGATAATATATCTTCACTGGCTCATTTTACGCACAAGAATGCATTCCTATTCATTTAAAAACCCAAACTTATTCGACTGGTCTCGATAATGACATCGGCTTGGCAATGCCTTTTTATAGAACAAGCAAAAAAACAGTTGCAGTTGTTAGCAACACATCCATCACCATATTTACCTTGACGTCACCCACGTTAATTAACCAGCACGTAAATATGAGCACCAACACTGTAAAATGATATTTATTCTTGTTTGCAAGGTCTCACTTGAGATGAATCAAGAAAGATAAAAGTCGATAAAAGAAAAGCCAGGTTAATGATGCCCCTGGCTTGGCTGATCAAAATACGCTCATTTATGCCATGGTGTTGACCATGTAGCCATTTTGCGGCGGCTCCAGCGGCAGTTTGCTCCCGAATGCGCTGGGGAAATCCTGCAACGCAACCGGAGGAGACAGCAAGCGCGGGCTGGTGACAGTAACAGTAGAAAGGTGGAACAGATTGAAGATGATGAAACATCAGAGGATATGCATGAGCTTTACAGAGTGGAGATAGATACAGAAAAGCGGCTTGGCATGAACTTCTGCCGGTTTCACAAACATATGAAAGGGAGGCATCAGCCTCCCTTGTTATTACAACTCTCCGCTTACTTCACTACCACCAAACTCTTTACTCGTGCTTGTGGTCTTGGTGACGCTGCAGGAGCCAAAATCTTATTTGGTTGCCGGTGCTGCTTTGGCTGCCGGAGCTTTGGCATGATGCTTGGTTTTATGATGCTGCTTTTTCACGACTTTGGTTTGAGTCGCTTGCGGTGCTGCAGCCTTGGTCGGGGTAGCAGCCATGGTGAAACCAGAGGTCAGGGCGAAAACTGCAGCTACTGCCAGGGGGATGATCTTTTTCATGGTCACTTTCCTTATTAGGGTAATGGAGCCGTTCTCCATGACTTCATCCTACGACCGGGCACGATGAACTTCCGTGTGTAGTTGGTGACGATATGTATCCAAATGTACAAGTCGAACAGTGCAGCTTTATGAGATGCCGGTGGTGTTGTTAACGCCTTTTAGCGAATAATGAGGAGTCGTTAGAATATGCAATACTAACAAGCGTGATTGCACCTCACTGTTGCGGCAAGATAATCCGTATTTGTGCTCATAAAATGACTTTTGCGGTGGGAATACATGGATCCAGTACAGCAACAAAAGTTGATTGAACAACTCATTCCCCAGCTGCGGAAAAAGAATTTCGCAGACATTTTTGCACAGCTCACTGAGTCTGAAAGCAATAACGGACGCTTTCTGCTCAAAATGGAGCTACAGCGCAAATGCGCCTCCTGCCGCAGGGTCATCGATATGCGGGACGCCTTGGCAGATGAGTGTCAAGTATATGAATTTAAAGGCATGATCCACTTCATGCCAGCAGAGGCTATCAGCCTGTTCCAGAGCCAGTGCTTTATTTACCGTGATGACTACACGATGGGTGTCTACGAGGTGATGCTGCTCTGGCAAAAACAGCGGCAGCAAGCCCGGGTAAAAGGCAAAGCCACGGCGCAGGCCAACCCTTTCCAGCAATATGAAGTCAAGACTATCCCATTCGCCAGTTATTACGGCCGTCGCCAAGAGCGTATGCATATCAGCTCCCCTGTAGAAGTCAGGCTCAAGGATGGAGTCAAACTCCTGGCCAAAACATCGGATCTTTCTCCTGAGGGGATTCGTATCTCGGTGCCTTATCTACCGACCTATCAAACCGGTGATCAGGTTGAGGTCATCTTTACCGGGTTGGAACACGACAGCGCCAATCCACTATTACAACAGCCTGTGCAGTACCAGATTCTGGGGGAGGAGAATAAAGAGGGGCGATTCTGGCTAATACTGATCCGCACTGGTGACAACCCGGCCTTTGATACCTTTATCAAAGAGTTCATCAAGGCCAATAAAGGACATCATCGAATAAGTGTCGATCACCTGCTTTCTGCTGCGATCATCAAGGGGCACGAGCAGTTCTATCTACCGCGCATGACAGGCATACCACTCTTTTTTAGTTCGGGAGTAAGCCCCAAGCTGGAGATAGCCCTGCGCAGCGAGAATAATCAGCACCTTCTCGAGTACTGGCGTGACGAAAAAAACCGTGACGCACTGGCTGGACTGTTTTCAGCCGACCGGATGAAACGCCTCTGCCCGGCACCGGGGGCCACCAAAGAAACGCTGCTCTACAGCTTTGCCCATACCGTGCAAAATAAAATCTACTTCTTCTCGGCCACATCAGAAGAGTTACGGCTAAGTGGTTTGACCAAACTGTTCTTTCAGGTGGGTGCCCATCGCCCCAGCTGGCGTGTCTATAAATTTTCACTGGAACTGTGTGAGTTGGCAGAAGCGGATCTGGGCCAGATTGTCGGACTCGAAGAGTCCCAATTACATGACATCCAGTTGCTGGAGCGCATCAAACAGATAGGTTATTGCGGTTTATTGCAGGAGATCAGCCTCGACGCACAACGGGAAGAGTTCCGTCAGGAAGGGGGGACAATCAACAATCCCAATGAGCTGCAACGATTTGGTCATGAACAGGAGCCCATGCCTTTCGATATCGAGCTGCTGCAATATGTTCAGCTACGCAAAGAACAACGCTACATCCACAAAACGGAGATAACCATCAGCCACAATGGCAGATCCTGGCAGGGCTTAACCCGCGATATTTCCGCCCATGGTATGCAAATTGAGCTGGAAGAGGCCTTTATCGGTGAGAAAAACGATGTTGTGACCATTGCCCTGCCCCGTCTGCAGGAGCTTGCCAAAACCATGGACTTGCAGCATCTGCCTTACCGGTTGGTCAGCCTCAACATGACCCGCACGGTATTGCACCTTTGCATTGAAGGGGATACCGCCCGCCACATTGGCCGACAGTTCTTCACTCTGCTTATCGAAAGTAACCAGAAAAAGCTGAAAACAGCCCCGGAGCACCGCCGCTATCGCGGACTTGCCAGGGCTCTACGCAATATTTACACCAGCCATCTTTTCAACACCCCACTCTATGTCAACAAGCTCAATGGGAGTCCGAAGCCGGCATCTATTGGCAAATCTCTCAAACCACGTTCATTACAAAGAGTGCTCACTGTTTGTACTGCAAATCCGGAGCATGGCAACCTCTATCCCCTGTTTCAGGGGGAATTGTTGAAAGAAGTGCTGATGACCCCGCTGCGTCATCAGGAACGAAATGACAAACCAAAGCAGGAAGAGGTCTACGTATCGTACGTGCAAACAAACTCAGGTTGGCCCCAAATCAAGAGCTGCCTTGCCAATTCGTTCGGTAACGTGCAAGAAAAGCGGCAATTTATCGAGCATGCATTACAGCAGGGAGAGTTCTATTCAGTGCTGGTTGGCATCTCCCGTACCGGCCGACCAGATATCAACTTTGTCGCCAACGAGCTGGATACCATAGCCAAATTTGCTATCCACAAGGCAAAGAAGCTGGAGGAGGATCTTTGGAGCGTGGTCGGAGTCAGTGAGCTGACTGATACGACAGAAGCAACTCTATTCCGACTTGGTATCACGCAGCCATTAACCTAACGCCCCCTGACCAAGAGGCCAAGGTGCTGTCGAACCAATAGAAGCCATGGTTTCGCCACAACAGCGCAAGCCGTCAGCTTGTCTCGGGTATGCAGGGATTTTTGGATCTCTTTACGACGACCACAGGGGAGCGTGGTGACTTTCCGGTAATACCAGATGCCGTGGGGACTGAGCTCAGAGATTCATTGATGAGCTCCTCGTCGTCCACACAAAATGGATGACCAAGGGCTTTAGGAAGCTAACTTATTGAATTGCAGAAACAAGTGGTGGCCCTACCAGCCACATCCCGGCACTCGAGTCCCCCGCCTTGGCTGCTACCTTCCGGTCCTGACCAGGTCGACGGGTTATCAATGCGAGAGGACCAATAGGACCACCGGCGAGGAGAATAGGCAAACTGGGCGTTCAATGCAATGGCTTTCTGCCCTCCAACAGATCGTTTGCCTTATTTTTCAACAAACTGGCCAAGGGTTCAGCTAAACAGCATGAATTTCGCCCCCACCAGCAGCATCAGCAGGGCAAACGCCTGCTTGAGTCGCTGCGGAGAGAGTCTGTGTGCCAGTTTGGCCCCTACCCGGGCAAACTGGGTACTGGTGAGCACAATACCAATCAGGGCTGGCAGATAGATGTAACCCACGCTCCACTCGGGCAGATCCGCATGCCCCCATCCTGCATAGAGATAGCTCAGGCTACCCGCCAGTGCGATCGGCATGCTGCAGGCAGCTGAGGCCGCTACCGCGTTGCGCATAGGCACGCTATTCCAGCTCAGATAAGGCACGGTGAGCGAGCCACCACCTATGCCAAACAGTGCCGACATCCAGCCGATAACGGTACCTGCAATGCCGGTACCGAGCGCTCCCGGCAGATGGCGCTCCGCTTTGGGCTTGAGGTTGAGCCCCATCTGTAACGCCATGGTCCAGGCAAAGCAGCCAATGATGATGTTGAGGGTGCTGGCACTGAGCAGATTGGCGGTCATCCCGCCGAGCCAGGCGCCAAGCAGCATGCCGGCACCGAGCCTGCGGATCATCACCCAGTCGACTGCTCCGGCCTCCTGATGGGCCCGCAGCGAACTGAAACCGGTGAAGATCATGGTCGGCAGCGAGGTACCAAGTGCCAGATGGGTGATGATATCGGGATCGACCCCCTGCGCGTGAAAGCTCACCACCAGCACCGGCACTATGATAAGGCCGCCGCCGATCCCGAACAGTCCGGCCAGGATGCCGGCGAAAGCCCCCAGCAGCAGATAACCCATAAACAGCATAAAAATTCCTTCCGAGGCGACGCCGACAAGCTGTGATGCGGACGGCGTGTAAAAGAAGAGATGGCCCTTGGGCCATCTCTTGTCTCTGTCAGTTCAGGGGGATGGTGCCGTCCATCACCTTGTAGAAGGCCAGTACGGCACAACCGAGCAAGGCCGCCGTCATCCCCTGCTCCAGCCGGTTGAGGCCGCGCAGACCGTGGTGCTGGCGCGCCTTCCAGTAGATGAAGATACCCGGGCTGTAGAGCAGCGCCACCAGCAGCAGATACTCGACGCCAGCCGCATAAACCAGCCAGCAGCCATAGATGGTCGCCATCAGGGCCAGCAACAGATCACGCTTGCGCTGATGCGGTTGACCCTGATAGGTCTCCCCTTTCAAGGCCAGTTTTAGGCCATAGGCACCGGAGAAGACATAGGGTACCAGCGCCGCCGAGGTGGCGATGTTGACCAACGCCAGATAGGTACTGTTCTGGAAGTAGATGATGATAAGGAAAGTCTGCACCAGACAGGTGGAGCACCAGAGCGATACCTGCGGTGAGCCGTTCTTGTTCTCCTTGGCAAACCAGGCCGGGAAGACCCCGGTCTTGCCCGCAATGTAGGGCACTTCAGCCGCCAGCACGGTCCAGCTCAGCAGAGCCCCCATCACGGAGATGACCAGACCGATGTTGATGAGCCAGGCGCCCCAGGGGCCGACTACCGCTTCCAGGATCATGGCGGTAGAGGGGTTCTTGAGCTGGGCCAGCTCAGGCTGGGTCATTACCCCCAGCGAGAAGAGGGTCACCATCACGTAGAGCGCCAGTGCACCCAGCAGGGCCAGTACGGTCGCACGACCGACATCCTTGCGATGGCGGGCACGGGCAGAGACCACCACGGCCCCTTCAATACCGATGAAGACCCAGAGGGTGACCTTCATGGTGGACTTGACCTGATCCATCACGGAACCGAGATCGCTGTTGCCATGACCCCAGAAGTCCAGGGTGAAGGTCTTCATATTGAAGGCAAGCAGGATGGCCACGCTGAAAACGATGAGCGGCACCATCTTGGCGATGGTGGTCACGATGTTAACCAAAGCCGCCACCTGCACCCCGCGCAGGACCAGCGAGTGTACCGACCAGATCAGGATGGAGGCCAGCGTGATGGCCACCGGCGTATTGCCGTCGCCGAAGATGACGTGATCCGGCGTATCAAAGAAGTAGCTGAGCGCGCTGAATACCACGATGGCGTAAGAGACGTTGGCCAGCAGTTGGCAGAGCCAGTAACCCCAGGCGGCGTTGAAGCCGATGAAGTCACCAAAACCGGCCTTGGCGTAACTGAAGATACCGCCATCGAGATCCGGGCGACGCATGGAGAGGTTTTGATAGACCAGCGCGAGGCAGATCATGCCGACCCCGGTGATGGCCCATCCCAGAGCGACGGCCCCGGCGCTGGCATGTGCAGCAATATTCTGTGGGAGACTGAAGACCCCGGCGCCGACCATGGAGCCGATCACCAGCGAAATGAGGGCGCCAAGCCCTAGTTTCTTGTCCATCTCAATCCTGTTTAATTAGGCGGCGGCAGAGCGTCCGTATTCATACTGCGCGCGATATGGGAGGGGCTGAAAATCCGGACCCCGTGAAAAAGGCGGCAACTATATTGCATGACTATTCCGACCGCAATCCCTCGCATCGTCAAACATGCACCACCTTGACCGCGCGCAATTTTACAGCACTGACCTCAAGGGCCTGTGAGCTGGTTCAAATTAACTGAGACCCATTGATATTTCTCATATTTCTGCCGCCACAGAGCGACCCGGATGGTGCCCATGCATCGCCATTCAGTACCTTTGGAACTCAAAAGAGTGCATAAAAAAGCCCTGACCACGAGGTCAGGGCTCAATGTAAATCTTGGTAAAGGTCTACAGCCGCAGACCGCCGTCAAGCTCGATCATCCGGCCAGTGAGGTAATCGTTGGCAAAGATGAAGGCAACGGTCTCGGCCAACTGCTGCGCCTCACCCAGTTTGCCGACCGGAATAGCCTGCTGCATCCGGGTCATCGCCTCCGGCTTCATCGCGGCCGTCATATCGGTGGCGAACACCCCGGGGGCGATCCCCATCACCCGGATACCGTGGCGGGCAAGCTCCCGCCCCCAGGTCACTACCAGCGAAGCCACACCTGCCTTGCTGGCGGCATAGTTGCTCTGGCCGATATTGCCGGCTCGGGCAATGGAGGAGATATTGATGATGACCCCCCCCTCCCCGCCGGTGGCCATCAGTGCGGCCCCCTCGCGCCCGCACAGGAAGGTGCCGGTGAGGTTGACGTCGATGACGCTCTGCCACTGGGCCAGGCTCATCTTCTCTACAACTTCCCCCTCTTTCACCTTGATCAGCATGCCATCACGCAGAATGCCGGCGCAGTTGATCAACCCGTGCAACCGACCAAAGTGCGCCTTGATCGCGACAAAGGTGGTCTCGACCTCCGGTTCGCTTGCCACGTTGCAGACGAAAATGGCACACCGCCCGCCACGGCTTTGCACCTCGGCCTGCGTCACAGCCAGATCGCTGGCATTCAGGTCAATCAATGCCAGCTCGGCCCCCTGAGCGGCAAGATTGAGTGCTATGGCCCGCCCCAGCCCCCGCCCGGCACCGGTAATAGCGATGACTTTCTGCTTGATATCCATTCTCTCTCCTTGTGATGCCAGCGATAGCCTGAACCCATCAAGCCACAAGATGGCGCCCGGCGACCACTACCCCTCTCTGCCTTTTTCCAGATAAAGCCGGACGATACTGGAAAAATCCAGCTCTCCCTCTCCGTTCGCCGCATGCAGATTAAACAGGTTGCGCGCAAGTGCCCCCATGGGCACGGCGCTGTGAGCATGCTCGGCCAGCGCCATCACGAGTCCGAGGTCTTTCACCATCAGCCGGGTCATAAAGCCCCCCTGATAGTTACGGGCAGCCGGTACGTTCTCCATCACCCCGGGCCAGGGGTTGTAGCGCTCCAGACTCCAGTTGTTGCCTGAGCTCTTGCCCATGATGGTGGAGAGCACTGCCGGATCCAGCCCCTCCTTTACCCCGAGGGCCAACGCCTCGGCGGTGCCCACCATATGGATTGCAAGCAGCATGTTGTTGCACATCTTGGCAATCTGCCCGGCACCAAGGGGGCCGGCGTGAAACAGATTCTGCCCCATGCAGGCCAGTACAGGCTTGGCCGCATCAAAGTCGGCTTGTTCGCCACCGACAATAAAGGTGAGCGTACCTGCCGCTGCGCCGGCGACGCCGCCCGAGACAGGGGCATCGATAAAACGCAAGCCGTGTGCACGGGCCGCGCTCCCCACCTGACGGGCAGAGGCCACATCGATGGTGGAGCAGTCGATCACCAGCACACCGGCAGGCAAAGCTGCCAGCAGATCCTGCCCACCCCGCTCACCATCACTCTCGCCCAACCAGAGGCTGCGCACATGCTCACCGGCAGGCAGCATGCTGATGACGACATCACAGCCGGTCACCGCTTCGCGGGCATCTCCTGCCGCAATGCAGCCCGCTGCAATGGCTCGCTCGACACTGTGGGCAACCAGATCAAATACCTGCACCGTATGCCCGGCCTTGGCCAGATTGGCTGCCATGGGTCCCCCCATGTTGCCCAGCCCGATAAATCCGATCCTTGTCATTCTGCTTGCTCCTTGCGTTCTTGATAGCGCCGCGGCTGCCAGATCAGTGCCTATCCCTTGCGTGCCAACGGGTTGTGCCCATGGGGCCAACGATAGAATTCGTCCAGCCAATCCCCCTCGGCAGGCTGATCCTGCCAGTGGGGATCCCTGTCCTTGTCGATAAGCAGCGCCCGCACCCCTTCCACAAAATCGCCCTTGAGCACACAGTTGACCGAGAGAGTCAGTTCGTCGGCAAATACCTCGGCAAGGGATTGACGGCGAGCCTGCCAATATTGGCGCCAGAGGATGGCTCGGCTGATGGGGCTACCGCTACGGCAGCTCTCCTGCGCCTGGGCCAATGCTTTCTCTCCCGCCGTTTCGTCAAATCGGGCAGCAAACAGTCTTGCCAACACTCCCGCCAACGTTCGCCCCGCCAGCAGGTCATCGATTCTTGGTTGATGGGGCAGCAGGATGGGCGCAGGCAACTGCGCTGCGGCACCTTTATGAAGGCCCCGCAGCAGCTGATCGATCTGCTCACGGGGCTCACAACCGGCTGACCAGTCGAGTGCCGCCAATCGGTGCAGCAACTCGGCTCGCTCGCTGCTGGCTATGGCGTGATCCGCCAGCCCAAGGCAGATGGCATCACTCCCGTTGAAACGGGCACCGGTCAGACCAAGCCAAAGCCCGAGTCGCCCCGGCATCCGGCTTAAAAACCAGCTGGCCCCCACGTCGGGGTAGAGGCCGATGGTCACCTCCGGCATGGCGAACAGGCTCTTCTCGGTCACCACCCGGAAATCGGCGCCGGCAAACAGGCCTATCCCACCGCCCATGCAGATGCCGTCCGCCACGCAGACAAGGGGCTTGCGGTAACAGTGGATGTGGTGATCGAGCCGATACTCCTGCTCGAAAAAGTCGCGTGCATATTCAAACAGTTCCGATCCGCTCACCTCCTGCTTGCGGTAATAGAAGGAGCGAATATCACCACCGGCACAGAACGCCTTCTCGCCTGCCCCCTGCAGCAGCACGCAAGCGATGGCGGGATCCTGCTCCCAGCGGGTCAGCGTCTGTTGCAGGATCTGGATCATCGGCAGGCTCAATGCGTTGAGAGACGCAGGGCTATCGAGAGTCAACACCCCGATCTGGTGGCCATCAGCCGTTGGATGGGTTGCGATACTTACTGGCTCACTCATGGGTTGCCCCATCCGGCTTTTGGTACTGCCAGTGCGGGGCGCGCTTTTCGAGAAACGCTGCCACCCCTTCCTGCTGGTTGGCATCACTAAACAGTTCGAGGAAGAGGCTTCGCTCGAGCGGCAATGCCGCATCGCGCGGGCCGCTGCGCCCCTGATTGATCAACATTTTGCAGGCGCGCAGGGCACTCGGACTCTGGCGCTCCACCAGATGGGCCATCTGATGGGCGGCCTCCCACGCCTGCCCTGTTTTCACCACCTCCTCGACCAGCCCGATCTCATAGGCAAGGGATGCACTAACCTTCTCGCCACAGAGGATCATCCGCTTGGCCCAGCCCGGCCCAACCAGCTCGGTGAGACGCTGAGTGCCACCGGCACAGGGGAGCAAGCCTACAGATGCTTCCGGTAATCCCAGCAACGCCTGCTGCTCGGCGATGCGGATATCGCACGCCAGTGCTACTTCCAGCCCACCGCCCATGGCATAACCGTTGATGGCCGCAATGGTGACGCCATGAAAACGAGCTAGCGCTTCGAATGCACGACCAAAAGCGTCGGCCACATCGCGAGCCTGTTCGACATTGCCATCGGCAAACAGGTTGAGATCGGCACCGGCGCAGAAAAATTTGTCGCCAGCCCCGCGGATCACCAGCGCCACCACATCGGGGCGGCTGTCGAGCTCCTCCATCATCCGCAGGAAAGCTTGCAGACTGGCAAGCGTCCAGGTATTGGCTGGCGGATGGTCAAGGGTGATGTAGGCCACGTGGCCGTTGTATTCGAGCCTGATCCTTGTCATTGCGTTTGTCCTTGTCAGTAGAGCGATAACCATGATGACAGAGTTGCATGGAACCAACCTGTGACTGGCTCACAAAGCTGGTGCCCTTGAGGTGTCATCCAGCACTACATTAGCGCCAACCCCTGCTCGGCCAGCAGCCGACGAGCGATGATGAGTCGCATCACCTCGTTGGTTCCCTCCAGAATGCGATGCACCCGGGTATCGCGCAGGTAGCGCTCTAGCGGATAGTCGCGGGTATAACCATAGCCACCAAAGAGTTGCAGAGCCTCATCGCACACCCGATAACCGACGTCGGTGGCAAACCGTTTGGCCATGGCGCACCAGGCACTCTTGTCGGGATCCCCGCGATCCAGTTTGTCAGACGCCTGACGCACCAGCAGACGGGCGGCAGCCAGCTCGGTCGCCATATCGGCCAGGCGAAATTGCACGCTCTGGAATTCGCTGATCGGGTGACCAAATTGCTGGCGCTGCTGCACATAGGCCAGCGCATCGTCCAGTGCCTGCTGGGCAGTGCCCACCGAGCAGGTGGCAATATTGATGCGCCCCCCATCAAGCGCCTGCATGGCGAACTTGAACCCTTCCCCCTCTTCGCCCAACCGATAACAGGCAGGAATGCGAACCCCGTTGAAAACAACCTCCCGGGTCGGCTGGCTATTCCAGCCCATCTTCTCTTCTGCCTTGCCATAGCTCACGCCGGGGGCATTGGCCGGTACCATAAAGGCAGAGATCCCCTTCGCACCTTCACCACCGGTGCGCGCCATCACCACCAGCACATCGCTGCTGCCCGCTCCCGAGATAAAGACCTTGGTTCCCTCAATAAGATAATTGTCACCCTCGCGCACCGCCCGGGTCTTGAGGGCAGCCGCATCGGAGCCCGCGCCCGGCTCTGTGAGGCAATAGGAGCCCAGCAGCTCGCCACTGGCCAGTTTAGGCACCCACTCCTTGGCAACCTCGTTGGGCAGCCAGCGGCCCAGCATCCAGCTCACCATGTTGTGAATGGTCAGATAAGCCGTGGTCGAGGTACAGCCCATGGCGAGGCGCTCGAAGATGAGGCTCGCATCGAGACGAGGCAATCCCAATCCGCCAAACTGCTCCGGGGTATAGAGACCACAAAACCCGAGCCCGGCAGCCTGCTTGATGGTCGGGATCGGAAACTCATGCTCCTTGTCCCAGCGCGCGGCATGGGGTTTGAGCGCCTCATCGGCAAAGGCGGCGGCCGCCTCCACATACGCCTGTTGATCATCAGTCAGGGTAAAATCCATCTTGTCGTTCACTCCCTTGTTGCCCCGCGCTTATTTTCCCGCATTAGTGCTTTATGACGCGGCGCCCACACACTGGTCATTCGGATCTGCCACTATGGCGCTGTGGTCGTGGTAGCTGCTGACGCTCTCACTACCACCTCTCAATCGACACACAACAGATTAACAATTGATTTACGTTTACGCTAACGTAAACTTGTGGCAGAAGTGAAGTACAAAAATGGACCGACCACTGCCAGCCATAACGCAGAGTCAGCCGGTCGAACCAACCTTCCTACCCGACTGTCATATCCGCAAGGAGAGCATGGATGCAGATGGATGAGACCCTGAATACCCTGACCGAACAGGTTGCGGCTTTCTGCCAGAAAGTGATCGCCCCGCGCGCCAGCGAGATCGATCAGAGCAACGCCTTTCCCCGTGATCTCTGGCCCCGGATGGGTGAACTGGGGCTGCACGGCATCACGGTGGCGGAGGAGTATGACGGGGTGAACCTCGGCTATCTGGCCCACGTGCTGGTGATGGAGCAGGTGAGCCGCGCCAGCGCCTCGGTCGGCCTCTCCTACGGCGCCCACTCTAATCTCTGCATCAACCAGATCCACCGCCATGGCTCGCCGGAGCAGAAAGCGCGCTACCTGCCCCCGCTGGTGAGCGGCGAGCATGTGGGGGCGCTGGCCATGAGCGAGCCGGGCGCCGGTTCAGATGTGGTCAGCATGCGTCTCACCGCTGTGCGCGAGGGGGATCACTTCGTGCTCAACGGCAACAAGATGTGGATCACCAACGGTCCGGATGCCGACACCTTCGTCATCTATGCCAAGACCGATGCAGCTGCCGGTCCCAAAGGGATTTCCGCCTTTATTGTCGAGGCGGGGACTCCCGGTTTTTCTACCGCCCAGAAGCTCGACAAGCTGGGAATGCGCGGATCCAGCACCTGCGAGCTGGTGTTCGACAACTGCCGGGTACCGCAGGAGAACTTGCTGGGCCCCTTGCACGGCGGGGTCAAGGTGCTGATGAGCGGGCTCGATTACGAGCGGGTGGTACTGGCGGCCGGCCCCCTTGGCATCATGCAGGCCTGCATGGACGTGGTGCTGCCCTATGTGCGTGAGCGCAAACAGTTCGGCCAGGCCATCGGCGAGTTTCAGCTGGTGCAGGGCAAGCTCGCCGACATGTATACCCGCCTCGCCAGCAGCCGGGCGCTGGTCTATTCGGTGGCGAGCGCCTGCGATCAGGGCCGCACCAGCCGTAAAGATTGCGCCGCCGCTATCCTGTTTGCCGCCGAAAATGCCACCCAGATGGCGCTCGATGCCATCCAGCTGCTCGGCGGCAACGGCTACATCAACGAATACCCTACCGGCCGCCTGCTGCGGGACGCCAAACTCTACGAGATCGGAGCCGGCACCTCTGAGATCCGCCGCTGGCTGATTGGTCGCGAGCTGATGGGAGAAAATGCATGAGTCGTATCCACTCCCACCTCGACACGGCGAGCCCGGAATATGCGGCCAATCGATCCGCCATGCAGGGGCTGGTCGACGATCTCCATGCCCGCATTGCCGAGATCGCCCAAGGAGGCGGCGCGGCCAACAACGCCCGCCATCAGGCTCGAGGCAAGCTGCTGCCCCGCGAGCGCATCAATCAGCTGCTGGACCCTGGCTCCCCCTTTCTCGAACTGTCGGCGCTGGCTGGTTGGCAGGTCTATGACGAGCCGGTGCCCGCCGCCGGCATCATCACCGGTATAGGCCGAGTCTCGGGGCGCCTGTGCATGCTGGTCGTGAACGACGCCACCGTGAAGGGCGGCACCTACTACCCGCTCACGGTGAAAAAGCACCTGCGCGCCCAAGCCATCGCCGAGCGGCTGCGCCTCCCCTGCCTCTATCTGGTGGATTCCGGCGGCGCCTTTCTGCCGATGCAGGATGAGGTGTTCCCCGACCGGGATCACTTTGGTCGCATCTTCTACAACCAGGCCCGCATGTCGGCCCAGAACATCCCCCAGCTGGCGGTGGTGATGGGGCTCTGCACCGCAGGCGGCGCCTATGTGCCCGCCATGGCGGACGAGTCGATCATGGTCAGGGAGCAGGCCACCATCTTTCTGGCCGGCCCGCCGCTGGTCAAGGCAGCCACCGGCGAGGAGATCAGCGCCGAGGCGCTAGGCGGGGCAGAGGTACACTGCGCCCACTCCGGGGTGGCGGATCACATGGCCCGAGACGATGCCCACGCGCTGGCCATCGCCCGCACGCTGGTGACTCATCTGGGTAGCGAGCCGGTAGAGAGCAGCCCCGGCTACGAGCCCCCCAGCTACCCGATCGAGGAGCTCTACGGTCTGGTGGGCACCAGTCTCAAACGCCCTTACGACGCCCACGAACTGATTGCACGACTGGTGGATGGCTCTGATTTTGACGAATTCAAGGCGCTGTTCGGCACCACACTGGTGACCGGCTTTGCCCGTATTTGCGGCATGGAAGTGGGCATCCTCGCCAACAACGGCGTGCTGCACAGCGACAGTGCCCAGAAGGGGGCCCACTTTATCCAACTCTGTAACCGGCGTGCCATCCCGCTGCTCTTTTTGCAGAACATCACCGGCTTTATGGTGGGGAGTAGCGCAGAAAAAGAGGGGATCGCCAAGCACGGCGCCAAGCTGGTCACCACAGTGGCCTGCAGCCGGGTGCCCAAGATCACCCTGATCGTCGGCGGCAGCTTTGGTGCCGGCAACTACGGCATGTGCGGCCGCGCTTATGAGCCCGATTTTCTCTTTAGCTGGCCCAACAGCCGCATCTCTGTCATGGGGGGCGAGCAAGCTGCCGGCGTGCTGGTGCAGGTGCGTCGCGACAAGCTGGCTGCCGAGGGCAAGGACTTGATCGAGCAGGAGGCGGCCGCCATCCGTGCCCCGGTGATCGAACAGTATGAGCGCCAGGGTCACCCCTACTACGCCAGCGCCCGCCTGTGGGATGATGGCGTCATTGACCCGGCCCAGAGCCGCACCGTGCTGGCGCTGGCGCTCGCCGCCTGTCAGGGTGCCCGCATTGAACCCGAGCAGTACGGCATCTTTCGGATGTAAGGAGCAAAACGATGTCAGATCCACTTACTTCCTCAGCACTTGGCTCTTCAACACAGGGCCCGTTTCGGCTGGAGCGGCACGGCCCATTGGCCGAGCTGGTGCTGTCGCGCCCGGCCCGCCACAACGCCTTTGATGCCGACCTGATGCTGGGGCTACTCGACTGCCTCGATGATCTGACCCATCTCCATGGTCACTCACTTGCCGAACGTCCTCACGCCCTGCTGCTGCGGGCCGAGGGCAAACACTTCTGCGCGGGCGCCGATCTCAACTGGATGCGCAATCTGGCCCACGCCGATTTCGAACACAATCGCGAAGACGCCCGGGTACTGGCGCGGCTGATGCAGACCCTCGACGAGCTCCCCTTCCCTACGGTGGCGCTGGTGCAAGGGGCCGCCTATGGCGGGGCGCTGGGGCTCATCTGCGCTTGCGATCTGGTGCTGGCCAGCGACGATGCCCGCTTTTGCCTCTCAGAGGTAAGCCTCGGGCTAGTGCCTGCTGTGATCAGCCCCTACGTGGTACGCGCCATGGGAATGCGTCAGGCGCGCCGCTACATGCTCAGTGCCGAACCATTCGATGCCATCACCGCCTGTCGGCTCAATGTGGCGCATCAACTCAGCCAACCGGATCAACTGCTGGCGGAAGGACGGGCGCAAGCCCTTCGTCTGTGCCGCAACGGGCCGGAAGCGATGAAAGAGACCAAACGGCTGCTGGCGGCGATAGAGGCCCATCCTTCCCGCCTGCACGAAGAGAAAACCGTCGAGACCATTGCCCGGGTTCGGGTGGGGCTCGAAGCCCAGGAGGGGATGCAGGCCTTCTTCGACAAACGTCCTCCCGCCTGGCGTCCCCGTTTCAAGGATGAGACATGACCCATCACTCTCAGATTAAACGCCTGCTGATCGCCAATCGCGGCGAAATCGCCGTGCGCATCATCAAGACGGCGAAACGCCTCGGCATCCACACCATCGCCCTCTACTCCGATGCCGACGCCCACGCCATGCACACCCGTCTGGCCGATGAGGCCTGGCATCTGGGGCCAGCACCGGCCAGAGAGAGCTATCTGGACACCGGCAAGGTGCTGAAGATTGCCAAAGAGGCGCGCGCCGATGCCATCCATCCCGGTTACGGCTTTCTGTCGGAAAACAGCGATTTTGCCACCGCCTGCGAACAGCGCGGCCTGCGCTTTGTCGGCCCAAGCGGCGCCGCCATTCTGGCTATGGGCGACAAATCGGGGGCCAAGGCGCTGATGCAGGCTGCCGGTGTACCTGTGCTGCCCGGCTATCACGGAACAGATCAGCGGCCGGACTTTTTACGCGATCAGGCGAGCCAGATTGGCTTCCCGCTACTTATCAAGGCGGCCAGCGGCGGCGGTGGCAAGGGGATGCGCCGGGTCGATCAGCTGGCTGACTTTGACGAGTCGCTGGCGGCAGTCAAACGAGAAGCCAAGGCCGCCTTTGGCGACGATCTGGTGCTGCTGGAGCGCTATCTGCCCCGGGCTCGCCATGTGGAAGTACAGGTCTTTGCCGATAGCCTCGGCAACACCATCTATTTGGGGGACAGGGACTGCTCCTTGCAGCGACGCCATCAGAAGGTGATCGAAGAGGCACCCGCCCCAGACATCCCTCCGGCTCTGCGCCACGCCATGGGGGATGCGGCCGTGGCCGCAGCCAAAGCCATCCACTATCAGGGGGCTGGCACCATCGAGTTCCTGCTCTACAAGGATGAGTTCTTCTTTATGGAGATGAACACCCGGCTGCAGGTGGAGCATCCGGTCACCGAAGCGGTAACCGGGCAGGATCTGGTGGCCTGGCAGTTGGCTGTGGCCGAAGGCAAGCCGCTGCCACTGACTCAGGAGGAAGTGGTGCTGCGCGGCCATGCGGTAGAGGCGCGCCTCTACGCCGAGGATGTGGCGGCCGGTTTTCTACCGGCCAGTGGGCCCATCCACTGGCTCCACTGGCCGGATAGCGTGCGCATCGACACCGGCGTCACCGCTGGCGATGAGGTCAGCCCCTATTACGATCCCATGATCGCCAAGCTGATCGCCCACGGCCAGAGCCGCGCCGAGGCGTTCGCCAAACTGGCCGATGCACTGGCGGCGCTGGATCTCGGCCCGCTGGTGCACAACGGCCCGCTGCTGCTGCGCCTGTGTGAAGAGCCTAACGTCCTGGCCATGGGCCACCATACCCAGTGGCCCATCCCCACCACAGCGCAACCCATTCCTGAACTCGCCTGGCCACTGGCCACCCTCTGGCTGGCGAGCCGCCCCGCAGGCTCCTCCCCTTGGCAGCAGTCCTGCGGATTTCGGCTGGGACCGGTTCGCAGCTGGACAGCGGCGGTGCGCATCGGTGATGAGCGCCGGGTATTGACCCTTGACGATCATGGCGGCCAGTTTGAGTGGCAAGGGGAGACCCTTTGCTACCAAAAAGGCGATGACCATATCCGGCTGCAGCATGGCGGCTGCTGGCAGCAGATCCCCATTCAGAGGGCCACAGGCTCGGAGGCAACCTTCATCATGACCCAAGCGGGCCAGCGCATCCGCTTCGCGGCTGATGATCAGCTGCACAATCACCACCATGATCAGGTAAACGAGAAGGCGCAGGGCGCCATCGCCCCTATGCATGGCATCGTAGTCGCGGTGCTGGTCGAGCAGGGACAAGCAGTCAACAAGGGGCAACCCCTGCTGGTGCTGGAAGCGATGAAGATGGAACACCAGCTACGTGCAGAGCGGGACGGGGTAATTGAAGCCCTGCAGTGCAAACAGGGCGAGCAGGTAAGCCAGGGAACCGTGCTGGTGCGCTTTGCCGAAGAGACTGCTTCACAGGAGGAACACCCATGAACCGATCACAGGATGTCCGTGACGACAGGGTCAGTCTGGTGGAGATGGGGCCGCGGGACGGCCTGCAAAATGAAGCCGCCCCCCTCTCCTTGGTACAGCGGCTGGAGCTGATCCAGCGACTGGCCGACAGCGGTCTGCAGCGCGTAGAGGTCGGCGCCTTTGTCTCTGCGAAAAAGGTGCCGCAGATGGCGGACTCCGCCGCACTTTTTCAGGCGCTGCCACGCAAGGGGCCGACCCGTTACGGCGCCCTGGTGCCCAATCTGCAAGGCTTGCAGGCTGCCATTGCCGCCCGTGCCGACGAGATTGGCCTCTTTACCGCCTGCTCCGACGGTTTTACCCGCGCCAATATCGGCATCAACGTGGAGGAGTCACTGGTGCGCTTCGCCCCGCTGGTGCAGGAGGCACGCCGCCTCGGCATCAAGGTGCGCGGCTATCTCTCCACCGTCATCGCCTGCCCGTTCGATGGCCCGACCCGCCCGAAACGGGTCGCCGCCATGGCCGAGCAGTTGCTGGATCTCGGTTGCCACGAAATTTCGCTGGGGGACACCATCGGCGTCGGCACCCCGGGCACGGTGGCGCCCATGCTGGATGCGGTGCTGCACGAGATCCCGGCGGGGCGGCTCGCGGTCCATTTTCACGACACCTACGGTCAGGGCTTGGCCAACCTGCTGCCCGCGCTGGAGCGGGGTATTCGCACCATCGACTGCTCGGTGGCAGGCCTTGGCGGCTGCCCCTATGCCCCGGGCGCCTCCGGTAATGTGGCGTCTGAAGAGGTGGTCTACCTGCTGCACGGCCTTGGCATGACGACGGGGGTGGATCTCGACAAACTGGCGGCCACCGGCCAGTGGGTGAGCGAACAGCTCGGCCGCCCCAATGGCTCGCGGGTCGGCCAGGCCTTGCACGCCAATGCCGAACGGCTGCGCGCCCGCCTCTGCCAGCCACACTCCCAGCAACAGGAGTCATAACCATGTCCCGTTCCCTGCCCGGCAAGGAGATCACCTACAGCATTTCGGAATTGGCCCACGAGTTCGATGTCACACCGCGCACTATCCGCTACTACGAGGACGAGGGGCTGCTGACCCCGCAGCGGGAGGGGCAGACCCGCATCTACAGCCACAAGGACAAGATCCGGCTCAAGCTGACTCTGCGAGGTAAACGGCTGGGGTTTAGCCTGGCCGAGATCCGCGAGCTGTTCGATATGTACGACACCGACAAATCGAGCAAAAACCAGCTCAACTCCATGATCAGACTGATCGAAAGCAAGCGCAGTGCCCTGCGTCAACAGCTGGAGGATATCCAGATGGTGATGGCCGAGCTGGAGGCTGCCGAACAGCGCTGTGTTAATTCCCTTAACAACTTGAAAAGCGCAGCAGATTAACCGAATCTGGGGTTATGCAATTGCCCTGGGACATCCATGAAATATTGGTGCTGGTTTTTACTTCTGTTCAGTCTGTCCGGTTGGAGCCATCCCCTTATCAAGGTCGGCGGTTATCCTTATGCCCCGTTCGTGGTCAAAGTGTCGGATGACCACTATGAAGGACTGACGCTGGACCTCATCGCCAAGCTCAACGAGATCCAGCAAGAGGTAAGATTCGTGTTTGTTCCCACCCCGGCTGCCAATCGTTACAAGGCGCTCGATCTGGGCCGTTTCTCGCTGATGCTGTTTGAAGACAGCAAGTGGGGCTGGCAAACCGACAAGTTCAAGATGACCTCCCCCTTTCTTGGCGGCGGTGAAGTGTATGTTGCCCTCAAGGCCCCCGGGCGAGACCAGCGTTTTTTCGAGGATCCCTCCCTGCACCACCTTATTGGTGTGACCGGTTATCACTACGGCATCGGCCAGTTCAATGCAGATCCGGTCTATTTGCACCGCCATCTCGATATCACACTGTTCAAGGACAACATCAGTGCCCTGCAAGCCCTGCTCAAGGGACGCGGTGATATCGCCATCCTCAATATCTCCTATTTGAACCAGTATCTGCTCAGCAACCCCGAGGTAAGGGCGCAGCTGCTTGTGTCGCAAAAGTGGGACCAGCGCTACCAGCACCGCGCTATCTTTGATCCCGAGGCCAGCATTACCCCTGCCCAGCTGGAGCTGTGGCTGGCCAAGCTGCGCCAAACAGGTGATCTGGATCGACTTTGGACAAAGTACGGCGTATCCGAGTACGCAACCCCATGATTACTATCTGACTTTTCGGTACCATGACAGGAACCGAATGGGAGTGCATCAAATGGAGACCACCATGCCCGCATCCCCCCGAGCTCGCCGGTTGCGCTACCTGGTCTACGCACTCCTGCTACTCCTTATCCTCATTTCCCTGTTGCTGTGGCAAACTCCGCGGCTGATCCAGCGCTACCTGCCCGGCTGGCTGGCCGAGCGCTACGGCATTCATCTCACTCTGGGCGAGATCGATGTCAGCTTGCGTCACCCCGCTCTGACCATCGGCCCCAGTTCACTGCTCGATGACAAGCAGCAACCGTTGATCCGCTTCGACCATCTGCAAGTGACCCCCGAGCTCAAAGCAAGCTGGCAGCAAAAACGGGTGGTACTCAGCGACGTCGCGCTGACCAGGCCGGTGGTGCTGGTGCAGCGGCTGAGTGACAAAAAGGGGGACGTTCGGCTCAACCTGACCGATGCGCTGGCAACTCTGCTTGCACCGACACCCGCAACAGAGCCGGAACCGGAAACCGCTCCCGTTATTATCGATATCGCAAGGATTGCGCTGACCGATGGCCAGCTTGCCTATCTGGATAAGCGCAAGGAGAGCGAACCCGGCTGGGTGCCCTCGCTCAAGCTCGATAAGCTGGCGCTGCAACTGGAGGGGCTGAGCACATCCGAAGGACACCTCACCGCCTACCAGCTGGCTGCAACTCTCAACGGCAAGAGCCCGCTGAGCGCCAAAGGCAAGCTGGATATCACCAGCGGCATGGGTCAGGGCAAGGCAAGCCTCAAGCAACTCGACATCAAACCCTTTGCCCCACTCTGGGCCCCCTATCTCAAGCTGGCGCTGACCCAGGGTAATGCCGGGGCAGAGGTTGAATATCAACTGAAAAACGGTAAGAAAGGGATCGAGTGGCAATTGTCCAAAGGCAAGCTGACGCTAGATAACTGGCAAATGAAGCGCGACAAGGGTGAGGAGTTTGCCCGCTTCAGCCAGCTGGCCCTCGCTGAACTTGCTGTGGATGGTAACAAACAATCCCTGCATATCGGCAAAATCACCCTGCAACAGCCACATCTCAAGGCCACCCTCAATGAGCGGCAGGAGCTGGATCTGGCCGAACTATTGATCGATCAGCCACCAGCCAAACCGAGCAAAGAGAAAAAAGAGAAACCGGCCCCCGCCAGCAAACCATGGCAGTGGCAGATCAACCAGATCGCCATCAGCAAAGGGGATATCAACCTCAGCGAAGCGAGCAGTGGCAAACCACTGGCACGACAGCTATCCGACCTGCAGCTGGCATTAGGGCCGCTGGGCAGCAAGAGCGAACAGCAGAGCAAAGTGGCGCTCTCGACCCGTTTCAACCAGAAGAGTCCCCTCGCCTTTGATGGACAGCTGACCCTGGCCCCCTTTACCCTCGCTGGCGAGATAACCCAGCAGGCACTCCCTCTTGTGCTGGCCCAGCCCTATCTGAACGATCTGGTGCGGATCAAGGTGAAAGAGGGCGAACTCAGCAGCAAAACCAAACTGGCGCTGGCGACCACAGAGCAAGGGGAGCTGAACAAGCTGACACTGCAAGGGGGGCTCGATATCCATACCCTCAAGGTGGTTGATCGGGCCGATAACCAGAGACTGCTCGAGATCAACGACCTGAAGCTGACCGGCCTCGATTACGACGGCATCAGCCAGAAGATGAAGATCAAGGATGTGGCACTGACCAAGCCCTTCGCCCGCATCGAGATCAACGAAAATGGCGTCACCAATATCCAGCAACTGCTGCTGACCGCCCCTGCATCGGCCAAGGGTAAAGCCGATGCCTCCCAGAACAAGCGCAACAAAGCGGCACCCGCATTTCAATTCACCATCGATGAGCTACGTACCGAACAGGGCAACCTGCGCTTTGCCGACCGCAGCCTGAGCCAGGATTTCGTGGCTGATATCGCTGCGCTGGGCGGTCAGAGCCGCCACATCAGCAACATTCCGGGCCAGCGCTCCGAACTCTCCTTCAATGGCAAGGTGGATCGCTACGCCCCGGTGACCATCCGCGGCGGTACCAACCTGCTGGTCGCCGATCCGGTGCTCGACATTGCAGTCGCCTTCAACAATCTGGAGTTGACCACCTTTACCCCTTACTCGGGCACCTATGCCGGTTACGCCATCGACAAGGGGCAGCTGTCGGTGAAACTGCACTACAAGCTGGAAGGCAAGCGGCTGGAAGGGGACAACGACATCACCATCAAGAAATTGCAACTGGGTGAGAAGATCAAGAGCGAACAGGCCAAGGATCTGCCACTCGGTCTGGCCATCGCACTGTTGAGTGATGCCAACGGCGTCATTCAGATGAACCTCAAGGTGAAGGGCAATCTTGACCAGCCCGACTTCAGCCTCGGCAACATCTTCTGGGATGTGCTTGGCAATACCCTGAGCAAGGCGATCACCTCACCCTTCTCGTTGCTCGCCTCTCTGGCTGGCGGCAGTGAAGATCTAGACGAGATCACCTTTCTGCCGGGCGATCCCGATCTCACCCAGACCCAGCAAGAGAAGCTGACCAAGCTGGCGCAGGCCCTCAAGGATCGCCCCAAGCTCAGCATGAATATTCGCGGCAAGGTCAACTTCAATGAAGAGCGCCCTATCCTGCAACGGCAAAAACTGGAGCGGGCCCTCGCCAAGCTCACCGGCAATCAGGTCGATCTCGATCTGCTGGAGCAGGATAAGGATATGCAAGACGCCCTGGCACAGGCCTATGAAGATCGCTTCGGAGAAGATTTGGGAGATCTCGCCGACCGCCTGCATCTTGATGAAAAGAGCGCAGCGCTGCGGGCTCAGGCGGTTGCCCTGCTGCAGGAGCAGCAGCTCATCACCGCCAAATCCCTGCGCAATCTCGCCATGCGCCGGGCACAAAACACCAAGGAGTTTTTGGTGGATGCCCAGGGGATCACGCCAGAGCGGCTGTTTGTGCTGGACAGTCAGGTCAAGGAAGAGGACAAGGAGGCCAAAGTGGTGCTGACTCTGGATGAGTGAGCTTCTCCTCATCCGGTTCGCCTGCGCGTAATAAAAATACAAGCCATCAACTATTTTGACACCTTTTGCTCACGAAACCGGCTGACCTGCTGAACAATTGGGCGTCAATGCAAATAAATACGTAATTTTTTTACGGTTTAGTCCCTTTCCCCCCTTGCGGCGGTTTTACAAGCTGCCTAAAATCGCGCGTCTTTTTGTTAACCCCACCTCTATTTTTTGGAGAACGCCACGTGAGCGAAAAATTGGCCAACCCTGCCCCCCTGGGTCTGATGGGTTTCGGTATGACCACCATTCTGCTGAACATCCATAACGCAGGTTTCTTCCCCATCAGCGCCATGATCCTGGCCATGGGCCTGTGCTATGGCGGCATTGCCCAGATCATCGCGGGCATCATGGAGTACAAGCGCGGCAACACCTTCGGTGTGACTGCCTTCACCTCCTATGGCCTGTTCTGGCTGAGCCTGGTTGTCCTGCTCGTCATGCCGACCATGGGTCTGGCCGAAGCGACTCCGCACGCCTACATGGGCTGGTACCTGCTGATGTGGGGTGTGTTCACCCTGTTCATGCTGATCGGTACCGTCAACTACCCGCGCGTGAAGCAGTTCGTGTTCGCATCCCTGACCGTGCTGTTCTTCCTGCTGGCCGCCCGTGACTTCACTGGCAGCACCCTGATCGGCACCATCGCCGGTTTCGAAGGCATCATCTGCGGCGCCAGCGCCATCTATCTGGCCATGGCTACCGTACTGAACGAACAGTATGGCCGCACCATCCTGCCGATCGGCGATCACAAGAAAGCCGCAGCAGTCCAGCTGAAAGCCGCCGCCTGATTGGCGCACGCTCAAGCTTGAAAAAAGGCACCCTCGGGTGCCTTTTTGCTATCTGCCATCTTGTTGAGCGGGATTCACAACAGCATGCCCTCGCCATCACCGGCCAACAGGCGGGTCGGCGGAAAACGGCGCGCGGGATCCTGACCAAACAGCAGTGCCAGTTGGTGGTAAACCTCGGGATAGACACTGCGCAGGCGCAATGGGTCGGTAAAGAAGTGCTCGCAGCAGACCGCGAAGAACTCGGCCGGATGCTCGGCCGCATAGGGGTCGATGGCGGGAGCCTCGCCCTGATCGAGTTGCTGGCAAAGCACATCAAAAGCCCCCTGGAATACCTGCTGCCACTCCTGCCGGCTCATATGTCCCGGCAGTGGCGGTGCACCATCCGCCTCGCCCCCCAGCATGTCTATCTTGTGGGCAAGTTCGTGGATCACCAGATTGAAGCCATCCCAGTCACCATCCAGCTGCAGCTCGCTCCAGGCCAATACCAGCGGCCCTTGGGGCCAGGACTCACCGGCGTTTTCCTCTTCCACCTCGCTCACCAGCCCAAACTCATCCTGCACCTCCTGGCGCCGGGTCACGGGCTCGGGAATAATGATGATCTCGTGAAAACCGCGATACCAGTCAATGCCAAGATGCAGGATAGGCAGAGCCGCCTGCAGTGCCAGAATGGCTTGCTGGCGCTCGCTTAAGGTAACCCCAAGCTGGGTCAGAGTTTTGCGCTTGAGCAGCTGACGGCCCAGGCTTATCAGAGTTTGTTGCTCACTCTCGGTAAGCCCCTGCAAGATCGGCACAACAGCAAGCGCCCGTAGCCACAGCTCTTCCTCTTCTTCGCTCATTTTCACCGTGCCACGGCCACGAAACCAGTTGAACAATCCCAGCACGTACACTCCTTCTCAGTTACAACAGTTTGACGAATCGTTTTGGCCGCTCCTGATATGCCTGTGCCAGATAGAAACGGTGGGCATCTTCGCGTTTGATGCTGCTGGAAAGCTCCAGCTGACTGCATCCGGCTTCGCGAGCCTGACGCTCGGCCTCGCACAATAACGCAGCACCAATACCCCCTCCCCTTGCACCATCATCGACGACCAGCGCCGAGATCAGGCCCCATGCAGGTGCAACATGCAGTGGTTGCAGCCTGTGCCATACCAGCACGCCAACCACCCTCTCAGCCTGTTCGGCCAGCAAGACGCGGGTGGCCACATCCTGCCCCAACAGACGTGGCAGCAGCTCATCAGCCTCTGCAGCATACCCTAGTTGGGTAAAGAGGTGGGCCATGGCAGTGGCATCCGATGGTAAAGGAGCGCGGATAACGAGTGGAGCAGGGAACATTTGCATGATTGGCCTTTTGTTTGCTAACGAGATCCTGGCTGTTCCGGCAGACGCAGATCAGCATGGTAGCGGGTCTCTCTGGTCACAGAAAATAGCGCATGCCATTATCGCACCTCAGTTGTCAATTCACAAAATTGCAACAACGCAACATTTTTCGCTGGGAAGCGCCGGAACAACTCGATATGTTACAGCCCATGCATGGAGCACTATCGTGCCCTGCCGAACACTTCACCACAGCGTCAAACTGTTAATTAATTTGTTAACAAGTGGCGTAACACAATGACAGCGAGCGAGACAGAGATCTCGCCGGAAGTACAACACAAAACAACAAAGGAGTTGTTGTAGATGAATGAGATCGTCAATGCCATCAACGGTGTGATCTGGAGCCCTGCGCTCATCTATCTGTGCCTGGGGGTAGGCCTCTACTTCTCAGTACGCAGCCGCTTTTTGCAACTGCGCCATATGGCCGAAATGGTCCGGCTGATGTTTGATGGCAAGAGCACGGATGCGGGGGTCTCCTCCTTCCAGGCGCTGGCCATGACCCTCGCCGGTCGCGTCGGCACCGGCAATATTGCAGGTGTTGCCACCGCCATTACCTTCGGTGGCCCGGGTGCCATGTTCTGGATGTGGATGGTCGCCTTCCTCGGCTCCAGCTCCGCCTTCGTGGAGTCCACCCTGGGTCAGGTCTACAAGGAGAAGATCAACGGCGAATACCGCGGCGGGCCGGCCTTCTACATAGAGAAAGGGCTTGGCATGAAGTGGTATGCCTGGACGTTTGCCATCGCCACCATCTTCGCCTGCGGTGTACTGCTGCCGGGCGTGCAAGCCAACTCCATCGGCGCCAGTCTGCAGACTGCGTTTGATATCGATCCGAACGTGACGGCGGCCGGTCTGGCACTGCTGCTCGGCTTCATCATCTTCGGTGGCGTCAAGCGCATCGCCAACTTTGCCAGTACCGTAGTGCCCTTTATGGCGCTCGGCTACATCATCGTGGCCTGCGTCATCATCGCCCTCAACATTCATGCCCTGCCGGGCGTGATCATGCTGATCTGGAAAAGCGCCTTCGGTTTTGATGCTGGCTTTGGCGCCATTCTGGGTCTGGCCATCATGTGGGGGGTCAAGCGCGGGGTCTACTCCAACGAAGCGGGTCAGGGTACCGGGCCACACGCCTCCTCTGCTGCCGCAGTGAGCCACCCGGCCAAACAGGGTCTGGTGCAGGCGTTCTCCGTCTACATCGACACCCTGTTCGTCTGCTCTGCCACCGGTTTTATGCTGCTCATCACCGGCCTCTACAACGTGCAGGGACCGGATGGCGCAGCCATCTACACCGGCATCGCCGGCGTGGCTGCAGGCCCGGGTTATGTGCAGACCGCCATGGAAAGCATGATGCCGGGCTTTGGCAGCATGTTCGTGGCCATCGCGCTGTTCTTCTTCGCGTTCACCACCATCGTCGCCTACTACTACATCGCCGAGACCAACATCGCCTACATCAACCGCAAGGTGAACCGTCCCTGGCTGACTTTTGTGCTCAAACTGACCCTGATGGCCTCTACCGTCTACGGTACCGTCAAGACCGCCGAGCTAGCCTGGGGCATGGGTGATATCGGGGTAGGTCTGATGGCCTGGCTCAACATCATCGCCATCCTGCTGCTGCAAAAGACTGCCTTTGCCTGCCTGCGTGACTATGAGGCACAGCAGGCCAAAGGGCTGGATCCGGTGTTCCACCCGGAGAAACTCGGTATCAAGAATGCCGACTACTGGGCTGGCCATCGCTCCGAAGACAACCTGGAACAGGAGAAATCCGGTCACCCCTTCGAGCCGGATCTGGATCGCAAGATCTCCTGATGCAAGCAACTAAAATGCGTATAAAAATGGCAGCCTCGGCTGCCATTTTCTTTTCCTGTTGTTCAACCTCAGAGTGCGTTGCGCCGTGGCCCGAAGGGCAGCCGCCAGCGAAAAAGGCTGTTGAAGGTGGCGCGCCACTGATTGGGGCGTCCCAAAATCTGCTTTTGCAACCGGGTCTCTTCTTTCAGCATCGCCTCGTCACTGCGAGCCCAAGCCTGGCTGTAAAGCTGCTTGATCCCCGCCAGCGCATCGGGGGACTTGGTGATCAGAGTGCGGGCAAACTCCCGCGCCTCGACCAGCGGATCAGCGCAGACCCGGCTCACCATCCCGAGAGATTTCGCTTCGACCGCATCCAGCTCGCGCCCGCTCATGGCCAACTCCATGGCGGTATCCAGCCCCATCAGGTTGCGCATGGTGACGCTGCCGCTCATGTCGGGGATGATGCCCCACTTGATCTCCATCACCGAGAAACGGCAATCGGGGGTGCTAAACCGAAAATCGGCGCCAAGGGCGATCTGCAAGCCACCGCCAAAACAGACTCCCTGAGTGACTGCAATCACCGGCACCGGCAGCTGGTGCCAACCATAGGCGACCCGCTGGGCCAGATTGGTCGCCTCGTCCGCCTCGCGCTTGAGAATATCGAGGGCGGCAACCGGCTGGCGCAGCATCGATTTCACATCCAGTCCAGCGCAGAAGGCACGCCCTTCGCCATGCAGGATCACCGCTCGCAATCCCTTCAGTTGTGCAAGTTGCTTCAGCGTCTCATCGATAGCGCTGAACATGGCTCTGTCCAGCGCATTGAGCTTCTCTCCCCGCGACAGCACCACTTCAGCGATGCCGTCGTGGACCTCGCACTTGACCCTTGGTTTTTCCATCTCCGCTGTCCTCTCCTTGATCCCGATAATGAACACACTGGTCATACCACCAAGTTATCAGAGTGTGAACAAGCGGTACAGCTGAGACTAAAGTCGGCTGGTCGGTTCGGTTCACCTTTGTCACACTGGGCACAAGGGGTGCCCTATCCCGCCCGAGGACGCCGTCATGTCAATTCTGTTCAATTTTGCCAGACCACCGTTTGACAGGCTGGATGAAGAGACGCGTGAGCAGCTCGCCCGCCACCTCTCGCTCTGCTACTTTCGCGCTGGCGATACTCTGCTCAACGCGGGTGATGAACCTCCCGGGCTCTATCTCGTCATCAAGGGGGCGGTGGAAGAGTCGGCACCCCACCACCAGTTTGGTGACTATGGCGTCGACGATCTGTTCGATGTGCGAGCCCAATTTGACGGCCGCTGCCGCCATACTTTTACTGCGCTGGAAGACACCCTCTGCCAGCTTATCCCCCGCTCGGCCTTTCTTTCTCTCTGCGAACAAGACTCGCAGTTTGCCAGCTACTTCACCGCCAATCTGGCTGAACGCCAGCGTCAGCAGGAGCAGCGCGAACAGCTGGGACAGAAGAATCTGGCAGAATTTATCCTGACCCGCATCGAACCCGGTCATTTGCAAGCGCCGCTTATCGTCGACAGCAGGCTGTCATTGCTGGCAGCTACCGAAGCCATGGTCAACCAAGGGACAGATTGTCTGCTCTACCCCGCCCACGACGGTTCGCTCACGCTGGCCACCCGCAAGACCCTGCTCCACGCCCTGACCCTCAAGGGATTGCCAGTGACGGCGCCCCTCTCGGTACTGACCCCCACGCCGCTCATCGGTCTGCCACTGGAAAGCTATCTGTTTGATGCCCTGCTGCTGATGACCCGTCATCGCATCAAACGATTGGTGATCTGGCAGGGCAACGAGGTGGCGGGGATCCTGCAGCTGACCCAGGTGCTGGGACTCTTCTCTACCCACTCCCACGTACTGACGTTGCGTATCGCCCGCGCCGACACTCTGCCCGCGCTGGAGGCGGTCGCCCGCGAACAACAACAGCTGACCCGTTCGCTGTTTGCCCAGGGTATCCACACCGCCTTTTTGATGAAGCTCATCGCCACCATCAACGAGCAACTGATCGCCAAGGCTTTTGCGCTGGTGATCCCGCCCGAGGTGCAAGATAAGGTGTGTTTGCTGATGCTGGGCTCGGAGGGGCGTGGCGAGCAGATCCTCAAAACCGATCAGGATAATGCCCTGATCCTGCCGGAAGCGCTGGCGTGGCCCACCCAGGCAGCCGATCTGGCCGCATTCAGCGCGCTGCTGGAGCGCCTCGGCTATCCCCTCTGCCCGGGGCAAGTCATGGTGAACAATCCGGCCTGGGTAAAAACGGGCGATGAGTGGCAAAGCGCTATTGCCAGCGCCTGTACCACGGCCAGTGAGGAGGAGCTGCTCTGGCTGGCCACCCTGGCTGACGCCCACCCCATCGCCGGAGATCGTCAACTCCATCTGCCTGTTGCCAGAGCGCTGCGCGAGCAGCTGGCCGAGCGGCGAGATCTGCTGGCAGAGATGGTGCGACCGGCGGTGGCCTTTCACGCCCCCCTTACCCTGTTTGGCCGGATTGAGCAGCGCCCCGAAGGGCTTGATCTCAAGCGCGGCGGCCTGTTCCCGCTGGTCCATGGCATCCGGATGCTGGCCCTTGAGGCAGGCATTCTGGAGACCTCAACCCTGGGGCGCATCGATGCGCTGGTAGCGGCCGAGCGGCTCAGCACCAGCTTTGGCACCAACCTGGCAGAAGCGTTTCGGCTCTTTATCCGGCTGAGGCTACGCAGCCAGCTCAAGGGGGGCAATAGTCGGGTACAGACAAGCGAGCTCAGCCACAGCGAACGGGATCTGCTGCGTCAGGCGCTGCATCAGGTGAAGAAATTCCAGCAGTGGCTCACCTTGCACTTTCGTCTGAGGCAGTAGCCATGTTGAGCCATCTTCGCCGCATCTGGTACGGCCGGGATTTCCGGCAAGGGGAGTTCGCCAGGCTATTCCTGCCCACTCCCGATGATGAGATGGTCGCCCTTGATTTCGAGACCACCAGCCTTGATCCCGAGCAGGCCGAGATCGTCTCCATCGGGGCGGTACGCATCCAGGGCAATCGGCTGCTTACCGGCGAGGCCCTCACCATCAAGGTGCAAGCGCCCGCCACACTGAGCGAGCAGTCGGTGGTGATCCACGGTCTGCGCCATCAGGATCTGCAACAGGGTATGACGCTGGAAGCCGCGCTGCGCCTGCTGCTCGACTTTATCGGCCCGCGCGAACTGGTGGGTTATCACATCGCCTATGACCTGCGTATTCTCAACCTGGCTTGCCGTAAATTGTGGGGGTTGACCTTGCCACAACGAGGCATAGAGGTGAGCCAGCTCTATCACGATCACCTCTATCGTCGTTATCCCGATGCCGTTATCGATCTTCATCTGGAGGCGATCTGCCGCCATCTGGCGCTGCCTGCCCTGCCCGCTCACGATGCGCTGGCCGATGCCACCACGGCAGCACTTGTCTATCTCTGCCTGACCCGGGGCTCTGCGCTGACTTATCCCAAAGTCTAATTGTCGACAAATAACATTTAATTCACATTTTGCTTACATGAGCAGATTCCCTGCTCGTCGGGGTTACCCCATCCACCGCTGACACTCATATGTCATGGAGAACTGCAATGGAACAGCAAAGCTATCTGAGGATCCAGCAAGATCCCACCTTCCAGGAGCTGGTCGCCAAGCGCCAGCGTTTTGCCTGGGCCCTCTCGGCTCTGATGCTGGGACTCTACCTGGCGTTTATTCTGCTCATCGCCTTTGATCCCGGTTGGCTCGGTACCCCGCTCAGCGAGGGATCGACCATTACCCGCGGCATCCCGGTCGGAGTGGGGTTGATCCTCTCCTCTTTCGTGCTGACCGGCGTCTATGTGTTTCGTGCCAACGGCGAGTTTGACGAGCTGAACCAGAAGATCCTCAAGGGAGTGAAAAAATGAAAGGCAAACTCTTGCTGTTGGCCTCACTGGCCTCTTCACCCCTGCTGGCTGCCGATGCGATAAGTGGCGAGGTACATCGCCAGCCCCTCAACATTTCGGCCATTCTGATGTTCGTGGTGTTCGTGGCCGCCACCCTGTTCATCACCTACTGGGCCTCCAAGCGCAACCGCTCGGCCTCTGACTACTATGCCGCGGGTGGCCGCATCACCGGCTTCCAGAATGGTCTGGCCATCGCCGGTGACTACATGTCCGCCGCCTCCTTCCTCGGGATCTCGGCGCTGGTCTACACCTCCGGCTACGATGGTCTTATCTACTCCATCGGCTTTCTGGTGGGCTGGCCCATCATTCTGTTCCTGATCGCAGAGCGGCTGCGCAACCTCGGTAAATATACCTTCGCCGACGTTGCCTCCTACCGCCTCAAGCAGACCGAGGTGCGCACCCTCTCCGCCTGCGGCTCGCTGGTGGTGGTCGCCCTCTACCTCATCGCCCAGATGGTTGGTGCCGGCAAGCTGATCGAGCTGCTGTTTGGCCTGCAATATCACGTTGCCGTGGTGCTGGTCGGTATCCTGATGGTGCTCTACGTGCTGTTTGGCGGCATGCTGGCAACCACTTGGGTGCAGATCATCAAGGCGGTGATGCTGCTCTCCGGTGCCAGCTTCATGGCCATCATGGTGATGAAATCGGTCAACTTCGACATAGGCACCCTCTTTAGCGAAGCGGTGAAGGTACACGAGAAAGGGATCGCCATCATGAGCCCGGGTGGTCTGGTCGCTGACCCCATCTCCGCCATCTCGCTCGGTCTGGCACTGATGTTCGGCACCGCCGGCCTGCCTCACATCCTGATGCGTTTCTTCACCGTGAGCGACGCCAAGGAAGCGCGCAAGAGCGTCTTCTTCGCCACCGGCTTTATCGGTTACTTCTACATCCTCACCTTTATCATCGGCTTTGGCGCCATCCTGCTGGTCAGCACCAACCCGGCCTTCAAGGATGCCACCGGCGCCCTGCTGGGCGGCACCAACATGGCCGCAATCCATCTGGCCAATGCCGTGGGTGGCAGCCTGTTCCTCGGCTTCATCTCCGCCGTGGCGTTTGCCACCATCCTGGCGGTGGTAGCAGGCCTGACCCTGGCCGGTGCCTCTGCGGTCTCCCACGACCTCTACGCCAACGTCATCAAGCATGGCAAGGCCAACGAGGCGGACGAGCTGCGGGTCTCCAAGCTCACGACCGTGGTACTGGGTGTGGTCGCCATCGGCCTTGGCATCCTGTTCGAGAAGCAGAACATCGCCTTCATGGTGGGGCTGGCCTTCTCCATCGCAGCCAGCTGCAACTTCCCGGTGCTGTTCCTCTCCATGTTCTGGTCACGCCTGACCACCCGCGGCGCCGTCTACGGCGGCTGGCTGGGGCTGGCGAGCGCAGTCACCCTGATGGTGCTGGGCCCGACCGTGTGGGTGAAGGTGCTGGGTCATGCCCAGGCCATCTTCCCCTACGAGTACCCGGCGCTCTTCTCCATGGCGCTGGCGTTTGTCGGGATCTGGTTCTTCTCCATCACCGACAGCTCCCAGAGCGCGGCTGACGAGCATGCCAAGTTCCTGCCACAGTTCGTCCGCTCCCAGACCGGGCTGGGCGCCTCCGGTGCCACTTCCCACTAACGAGTAGCCATCACGCAAAAGCCGGCTTCATGCCGGCTTTTTTATTACCCGTCAACCGGCTACGCACCCAACTTGCCCCGATCAAGATCACAGTTCTTGCTAAACCTTTTGGGGGATCTGTGCCATAATGCGCGCCATTTGACAGATCAACCGGGACATTCCAGTGCTTTCGAGTAACAACATCACCATGCAGTTCGGCGCCAAGCCGCTGTTTGAGAACATCAACGTCAAGTTTGGCGGCGGCAACCGCTATGGCCTTATCGGCGCCAACGGCTGTGGCAAGTCCACCTTTATGAAGATCCTCGGTGGTGATCTGGAGCCCACTGGCGGTAATGTGAGCCTGGACGTCAACGAGCGCATCGGTAAGCTGCGTCAGGATCAGTTCGCCTACGAAGAGATGCGCGTACTGGACGTGGTCATGATGGGCCACACCGAGCTGTGGGCCGCCATCGCAGAGCGCGATGCCATCTACGCCAACCTCGAAGCCACCGACGAAGACTATATGAAGGCCGCCGAGCTGGAAGGTCTGGTTGCCGAGTATGACGGCTACACCGCCGAAGCGCGCGCAGGCGAGCTGCTGCTGGGTGTCGGCATTCCGCTCGAGCAGCACAACGGCCCGATGAGCGAAGTAGCGCCGGGCTGGAAACTGCGGGTGCTGCTGGCACAGGCCCTCTTCTCCAACCCCGATATCCTGCTGCTGGACGAACCGACCAACAACCTGGATATCAACACCATTCGCTGGCTGGAGCAGGTGCTCAACGATCGTGAAAGCACCATGATCATCATCTCTCACGACCGTCACTTCCTGAACTCCGTCTGTACCCACATGGCGGATCTGGACTACGGCGAGCTGCGCGTCTACCCGGGCAACTACGACGACTACATGCTGGCCGCCACCCAGGCGCGCGAGCGTCTGCTGGCCGACAACGCCAAGAAGAAGGCCCAGATCGCCGATCTGCAATCCTTCGTCTCCCGTTTCAGCGCCAACGCCTCCAAGTCCCGTCAGGCGACCTCCCGTCTCAAACAGATCGACAAGATCAAGATTGAGGACGTCAAGGTCTCCAGCCGCCAGAACCCCTTCATTCGCTTCGAGCAGGACAAAAAGCTCTATCGCAACATTCTGGAAGTGGAAGGTGTATCCAAGGGTTATGGCGACGGTCCCTTGTTCAAGGGCCTCAACATGATGATGGAAGTGGGCGAGAAGGTCGCCATTCTGGGTACCAACGGTATCGGTAAATCCACTCTGATCAAGACCCTTGTCGGTGCACTGGCTCCGGATACCGGCACCATCAAGTGGTCCGAGAACGCCCAGATCGGTTACTACGCCCAGGATCACGCCGAAGACTTCGACACCGACCTCAACGTGTTCGACTGGATGGCCCAGTGGAAACAGGAGAACGAAGACGAGCAGGCGGTACGCTCCATACTGGGCCGTCTGCTCTTCTCTCAGGACGACATCAAGAAGCCGGTCAAGGTGCTCTCCGGTGGTGAACAGGGTCGCATGCTGTTCGGCAAGCTGATGATGCAGCGCCCCAACATCCTGATCATGGATGAACCGACCAACCACCTGGACATGGAATCGATCGAATCCTTGAACATGGCACTGGAGCTCTATCAGGGCACCCTGATCTTCGTCTCCCACGACCGCGAATTCGTTTCCTCTCTGGCGACCCGCATCCTGGAGCTGACCGAAGATGGCATCCGCGACTTCGGTGGTACCTACGAGGATTACCTGCGCACTCAGGGCGTGGTGTAACCCCCGCCCTGCACAAGCTCGCAATGAAAACCGGCACTTATGTGCCGGTTTTTTTGTGTCCCATGTTTATGGCGACTGATATGGCTTACGGCTGCCCAGCGATCACAGAGAGCAAGGAGCAAGGAGCAAGGAGCAAGGAGCAAGGAGCAAGGAGCAAGGAGCAGGGAGCAGGGAGCAGGGAGCAGGGAGCAGGGAGCAGGGCTTGATTATTCCCCTCGCCCACAGATAAAAAAACGGCTCCATCAAGGAGCCGTTTTCACTGGATTGAACTGACGATTACTCGACAGTCGCTTCCACGCTGGTGAAGTACTCGATCTTGGCCGCTTTGCGCAACTCGTCGATCAGAGACTTGTAATCCACCTGTGCTTTGCCCTGACCCAGCTGACCTTGCAGCATGGCAACCATCTTGGAAGGCTCGGCAGGTACGTTCACCTTGTCCAGCGCCACCACGACTCGGTCACCGTTGCTCTCGGCAACCAGTGTCACACTCGGCTTGCCATCCTTGGGATGGGGCAGCGTGAAGGCTTCGGTAACCAGATTCTGATCCATCTCGCGATCGAAACGGGACACCCCTTTGTGGGTTTGTACCTTCAGACCCAGCGCAGCCAGATCGCTTTCGATGCTCTTGCCAGCCTTGAGCTTGTCCAGCAGGCCCTGGGCCTTGCCACGAGCCACTTCACCGGCCTTGTCATGCTTGATGGCGGCAATCACCTGCTCTTTCACCTCGGCCAGCGGCTTGACCGCTTTGGGCTTGTGACCGGTGATATGCAGTACCAGTGCCTTGCCGTCAGCCAGCTCGATCACGTCGGAGTTGGTGTTGTCATCACGCAGCTGCTCAGAGAACGCCACGGAGAGTACCTTGGGATCGTTAAGCGGAGCAGGAGCAGAACCCTGGCTGAAGTAGTCGGAGGATTGCACCTTCAGACCCATGGCCTCGGCGGTCATGTCCAGCGAGTCCGGGTTTTCGAAGCTGTTGTCAGCCATCTTCTGCTGCTCGGCAAAGAAGCGCTCTTTGGCCTTGTCGCTCTGCAGACGGTTGATGGTCTCTTCCTTCACATCGGCAAACGGCTTGGTCTGAGCTGGCTCAACACCCAGCAGCTTGATGATGTGGAAACCGAACGGGCTCTTGACGACGGCGGAGAGATCGCCCGCCTTGTTCAGGGCAAAGGCTGCCTTCTCGAAGGACGGATCCATCACCCCTTTCTCGAACCAGTCCAGTTCGCCGCCTTTTTTGGCGGAGAAGGTATCAGAGGAGTCGGCCTTGGCCAGCGCGGCGAAATCATCGCCCGCCTTGGCTTTGGCCAACACGGCTTCTGCTTTATGCTCGGCCGCTTTCTCATCCTTGCCAAACGGGATCAGGATATGGGCAACATGACGACGCTCGGGACGCTGGAACAGATCCTGATGCTGGTCGTAGTAATCCTGGGCATCCTGTTCGGTGACCTTGATATCCTTGGCAAGGCTGGTCGCATCCAGCAGCAGGTAGTCTACTTTCACCTGCTCGTCATTCATGAAGTGGGCGCCATTGGCCTTGTAGTACTGCTCCAGCTCGTTGTCGGAAACCTGTACGTCAGCCACGTAGTTGGCCGCCGCCAGACGCACCAGACGCAGATCGCGAGTCTGGTTGTAGAGCTTGTCGAGCTGCTCGGCTTCACCCTTGAGGGAGAACTCGGTACCCAGCAGGGCACTCATCAGCTGTTGGCGCACCATGTCCTGACGCAGGGAGTCGCGGAACATTTCGGGAGTCATGCCGGCACGACGGATCAGCTGCAGGTAACGATCATTGTTGAACTTGCCGTTCTCGGCAAACTCGGGCATGACAACGATGGCCTGTTTGATCTGCTCATCGCTGACGCGCAGACCCAGCTCGCGAGCCTTGCTGTCCAGCAGCGCCTGATCGATCA